>JALZEZ010000451.1 GCA_030861775.1 Actinomycetota bacterium | reverse complement strand
GGCCAGCCGGTCCGGCGCCTCGAGCTTGCGGGCCAGGCCGAACGCGCGCTGGAGCGTCTCGCGCGCGTTGCGGGCGTCGCCGGCCCGGTTCTGGGCCTCGCCGAGCGCCAGGAGCAGGTCGCAGCGGCGGGGCACGTCGGCGCGCTCCTCGAGCCCGAAGGCCTGGAGCGCACGCTCGTAGTGGCCCGCGGCCTCCTCGTAGGCGAGCATGGAGTTGGCCCGCTCGGCCGCGGCGACCGAGTAGTCGATGGCCTTGCCCAGGTCGCCGCTCGAGGCCGCCTGGAAGAAGTGGTGGGCCAGCTCGTCGAGGTGGAGCTCGACGTCGTCGCCGTAGAGGACCTCGAGCGCCTCGCCCGCCTGGCGGTGGAGCCGGGCGCGGCGGGTGGGCGGCAGGTCGGCGTAGAGGGTCTCGCGGAAGAGCGCGTGGGTGAACCAGTAGCCGGCGATCTCCGCCGGCCGCTCCGCCACGATGCTCCGCGCGCAGGCGTCCTCGAGCACCTCGACCAGGGCCGGGCGCGGCTGGCCGGTCACGTGCTCCAGCGCGGCGACGCCGAACTCGCGACCGAGGACGGCGGCCACCGACAGCACCTCGCGCGCCTGCGCGGGGAGCGGCTCGAGACGCTGGCGGACGGCATCGCGCACCTCGTCGGGGATCTGCACGCCCGAGGGGAGGTCGTCGGCGTCCAGCCGCCCCTCCGCGGACAGCAGGCGGACCACCTCGTCCACGAAGAAGGGGTTGCCCTCGGTGGCCTCGTGCACGGCCCGGAGCACGGCGGGGGAGGGGGCGCTGCCCGCGCTGCCGGCGATGAAGCGCTGGACCTGCTCCTCGGTGAGGCCGCGCAGCGGCAGGCGGCGGCCGTCCTTGCCGATGGCCGCGATCAGCTCGCCCACGCCGGGATCCATGCGGGCCTCGACCTCGCGGTACGTGCCGATCACCAGCACCCGCGCGCCCCGGAGCTCGCGGGCGGCGAAGCGGAGGAGCAGGAGCGAGGGGCGGTCCGCGGCGTGCAGGTCGTCGAGCGGGACGACCAGCGGGCGCTCCTCGCTCACGGAGTGGAGGAAGCCGGCGATGGCGTCGAACAGCGCGAAGCGCGCACGCTCGGGCTCGAGCTCCGGGGGCTCGGTCAGGCCGGGCAGCCGCTCGGCCACGCCCGGGACGATCTTGGCCACGTGGGCCGCCCCGGCGCCCAGCCGCGCCCGGAGCTCCTCGTCGGACAGCTCGCGGGCCAGCGAGCGCAGCGCCTGCACCCAGGGCCAGTAGGCGGGCGCCCCGCCGCCCTCCCAGCAGCGCCCCCAGGAGACGCGGGCACCCTGCTCGCGGGCATCGTTGGCGACGCGCTCCACCAGCGTGGTCTTTCCGACTCCCGGCTCGCCGCCGACCATGACGACCCCGCCGCGTGAGCCCTGGGCCTGGCGCAGGGCGGTGCGCAGCTCGTCCAGCTCGCGATCGCGGCCGACGAAGAGCTCGGTAGCTACACCGTTCTCTGGCTCCCCCGCCCCCACCTGGGGTGGAGTCTATGCCTGCGTCAAGCGGCTTAGGATGCGTGCGGTGAAGGCGCGCCTGTTCGTGATCCCCGGCTCGCATCCGTCGATGGCCGCGCGGCTGATGCTCGAGTACAAGGGGGTCGAGTACCGGCGCGTGGACCTGCTCCCGCCGCTGCACCGCGCGATCGTGCGGGCGGTGGGCTTCCCGTCGGGGATGGTGCCGGCGCTGAGGGTCGATGGGCGGCGGGTGCAGGGATCGGGCGCGATCGCCCGCTGGCTCGACGAGGTCCGGCCCGATCTGCCGCTCATCCCGGAGGACCCGGACCTGCGCCGCCGGGTGGAGGAGGCCGACGCCTGGCAGGACGAGCAGCTCCAGATGCCGATCCGGCGGCTCACCTGGTGGCTGTTGGGGCGGGACCGCTCGACCACCCGCAGCTACCTCGAGGGCGCGCGGCTGGGGATCCCGGTGCCGATCGCGGCCCGCACGGCGGCGCCGTTCATCTGGGCGGCGGGGCGCCGGCTCGGGGTGACCGAGGAGACCGCGCGGGCGGATCTGGCCGCGATCCCGGGCCTGCTCGACCACGCCGACCGGCTCGTCGAGGAGGGGACCATCGGCGGCGAGCGGCTCAACGTGGCCGACTTCCAGGTGGCGGGCTCGATACGGCTCCTGATGTCGTTCGAGGACTTCCGGGAGGCGGTCGAGCGGCGGCCGTGCGGGGCCCATGCGCTGCGGGTCGTCCCCGAGTTCCCCGGCCGGGTGCCGCAGGTGCTCGACCCGGCCACGCGGGCTGCGGCGACCGGCGGGTCGCGCGACGCCGCTCCTGGCGCTTAGTAGAGCGCGCTTCCTGCCGATAAGAACCGGGCCAGGACGCTCCATGCCCTTCTTCTCCCGTTCATCCGGATCGGACCGCGGACCCCGCCGCCGGCGCGGCGACCGCGAGGACGCCGCGCGCCTGGCCTTCGAGGTCGAGGAATTCGAGTTCGTCGCCGCTGGTGGCGATGCGGGCCTGCTGCGGCTGAGCGGCCGCTGGACGGCGAGGCCGGAGCGCATGGTGCCGCTGCCGGTGGAGATCGAGCTGGAGCGCGACGGCCACGCCATCCGGCTCGAGGTGCTGCCCGACCCCACCGCCCCCGTGGCGCTCGCCACGCCCGAGGGCGAAACGTGGCGCGGGGCGTTCATGGTCGAGGCCGAGCTGGCCGAGGACCCGCGGGCGGACTTCGCCCTGGTCGCGGACGGCGAGGTCGTGGCCGGGCTGCCGCGGCCGGGCGACTGGGAGGTGCTGACGAACCAGGAGACTTCGGGCGAGGAGGATCACGAGGACCTCCCCGGCGCCGAGGCCGAGCTCTTCGAGGAGACCGCCGCCGACGGCTCCGGCGCGCTGCCCGAGCTGCTCGCCGCGCTCGAGGAGGTCGCCGAGGCGGAGTCCGAGTCCGAGGAGGACGCCGAGCTGCCCGCCCACCCTGACGAGGCCGAGGGCGTCGTCCCGCTCGAGATCTCGCCCGACGACGTCGCCGCCGAGCACATCGCCACCCGCGAGGCGGCGGAGCAGCGCGCGGAGGAGACGGCGGCCGCACTGGAGCGCGCCACGTCGATGGCGACCCTCCAGCGC
>JALZEZ010000182.1 GCA_030861775.1 Actinomycetota bacterium | reverse complement strand
ACCTGCACCCCGGCCGCGCCGCGCGGGTGGTCGCCGGCGGGCGCGACATCGGCTGGGTCGGCGAGCTGCACCCGGCCGTGGCGCGCGAGTGGGACCTCGACGGCCCGCTGGCCGCGTTCGAGATCGACTTCGACGCGCTGGCCGAGCTGGCGCCGGGCCCGGCGTACTACGCCGACGTGACCACCTACCCGGCCGTGCTCCAGGACATCGCGGTGGTGCTGCCCGAGGACGTGAGCGCCGCCCGGGCGGAGGCGGCCGTGCGGGCGAGCGGCGGCGACCTGCTCGCGTCCGTGAGCGTGTTCGACGTGTACACGGGCGAGCAGGTGGGGGAGGGGAAGCGCTCGCTGGCCCTCCGCCTGGAGTTCCGGGCGCCCGACCGTACGCTCACCGACGAGGAGGTCGCGGGCCTGCGCGCGGAGATCGAGCGGGAGCTGGCCGCACTGGGAGGGTCGCTCCGTGCCTGACGCCCCGCACCGGGTGGCCGTGGCCGGCGCGTCCGGCTTCGCCGGCGCCCTGGCCGCCCACCTCGTCAACCGCCATCCGTCGCTCGAGCTGACCGCGGTCACCGCGCGCTCGGACGCCGGGCGGCGGCTCGACGCGCTCTATCCGCGCTACCGGGTGGGCCTCGAGCTCGAGCCGTTCGACGCCGAGCGCATCGCCGGGCGCGCGGACGCGGTCCTGGTCGCCTACCCCCACGGCGCCGCTGCGCCGGTGGTCGAGGACCTGCGCAACCGGGGCCTGAAGGTGGTGGACCTGTCCGCCGACTTCCGGCTCGACCGCGAGCGCTACGAGCGCTACTACCAGCCGCACGAGGCCCCGGCCCTGCTCGACGACGCCGTCTACGGCCTGACCGAGCTGCACAGGGACGAGATCCGCGGCGCGGACCTCGTCGCCGCCCCCGGCTGCTACCCGACCGCCGCGATCCTCGCCCTGGCGCCGCTGCGCGGGATGCTGAAGGACGCGGTGGTGGACGCGAAGTCCGGCGTCTCCGGCGCCGGCCGCGAGGCCACCGAGACCACGCACTTCGTGGCCGTGGACGAGAACATCAACCCGTACAAGGTCGAGGGCCACCGCCACCGGGCCGAGCTCGAGCAGGAGATCGGCGAGGGCATCACGTTCGTCCCGCACCTGCTGCCGCTCGACCAGGGCCTCCTCGCGAGCTGCTACGTCACCCCCTCGCGCGAGCTGACCGCCGAGGAGGTGGCCGAGCTGTTCGAGTCCGCCTACGGCGGCGAGCCGTTCGTGGAGCTGGTCGGCTCCCCGCCGGGCGTGCGCGACGTGCGCGAGACCAACTACTGCCGCATCCACGCCACGGTGGAGCCCGCCACCGGCCGAGTGCTCGTGTTCGCGGCGATCGACAACCTCTGGAAGGGCGCCGCGGGCCAGGCGATCCAGGACCTCAACCTGATGCTCGGGCTGCCGGAGGAGGAGGGGCTGCGGTGAGCGCGGAGCGGCCCGTCCCCGGCTTCTTCCGCTCCCGCTGGGTCGAGGCCCCCGCGCACGCGCGCGAGCTCGACCCGACCGCGCTGCCGGCCGGCTTCCGCGCCGCGGGCGTGCACGCCGGCCTCAAGCCGGAGGGCCTCGACGTGGGACTGCTGGTCTCGGACCCCCCGGAGACCACCTCCGCCGCACGCTTCACCACCAACGCCCGCGTGGGCGCCCCGGTGACGGCCTCCCGCGAGGCCGCCCTCGACCGCCTGCGCGCGGTGGTGGCCAACTCCGGCGGCTCGAACACCGGCGACGGCGAGCGCGGCCTCCAGACCGCCCGCGCCACCCAGGCCCTGGCCGCGGAGCTGCTGGGGATCGAGCCGGAGCAGGTCGGCGTGGCCTCGACCGGCGTGATCGGGTCGGAGCTGCCGCGCGAGCCGCTGCTCGCCGGCGTGCGCGCGGCGGCAGCCGCCCTGGGCCCCGACTCGGCCGGCCTCTCGGAGGCGATCATGACCACCGACCAGTCGCCGAAGCGGGCCTGCCTGGAGGTGACCCTGCCGGGCGGCGGCACCGTCCGCCTCTCGGGCCAGGCCAAGGGCGCCGGGATGATCTCGCCCCGCTTCGCCACGATGTTCTGCTTCGTGCAGACCGACGCCGCGCTGGCGCCCGAGAGCGTCGACCTCCTCACCGGCGTCTGCGTGAAGCGCTCGTTCGACCGCATCTCGGTGGACGGCCAGCTCTCCACCAGCGACACGGTCTTCGTCCAGGCCAGCGGCGCCTCCGGCGTGGCGGTCGAGGCGGAGACGCCGGACGAGCTGGCGCTGGGCGAGGCGATGGACGCGCTGATGCGGCAGCTCGCGCTCGAGATCGTGGCCGACGGCGAGGGCTCGGAGCGGGTCGGCCGGATCGTCGTGCGCGGCGAGACCGCGATGGTCGAGCCCGTGGCCCGCGCGATCGCCAACTCGCCGCTGGTGAAGACCGCCCTCCACGGCGGCGACCCCAACTTCGGCCGCATCCTCCAAGCCGCCGGCATGGCCTATTCCTGGGTGGCGAACGGCACGCCGTTCGTGGTGGACCTGGAGATCGAGGGCCACACGGTGGTCTCCGGCGGCGCCGCGGTGCTCGAGCTCGAGGGCGACGACCGGCGGACGCTGGAGCGGGCGGTCGGCGGCACCGAGGTGGAGTACGTGCTGACCCTCCCCGGCGAGGGCGGCGAGACCGAGGTCTTCTTCAGCGACCTGGGCCACGAGTACGTCCGGATCAACGCGGAGTACACGACGTGAGGGACGTCGCCACCCTCCTCGAGGCGCTCCCGTACATCCGGGAGTTCCACCAGAAGACGATCGTCATCAAGTACGGCGGTGCCGCGATGACCGACCCCGAGCTGCGCGAGGAGTTCGCCCGCGACGTGGTGCTCCTCAAGTACGTGGGGATGAACCCGATCGTCGTCCACGGCGGGGGGCCGGACATCACCGCCTACATGGAGCGGCTGGGCATGCGGGTCGAGTTCGTGGAGGGGCTGCGGGTGTCCGACGCCGACACCGTCGAGATCGTGAAGATGGTCCTGGTCGGCAAGCAGAACAAGGACATCGTGCTGCGGCTGAACCGCTGCGGGCAGCCCGCCGTGGGGCTGTGCGGCGACGACGGCCTCCTGTTCCGGGTCGAGAAGCAGCTCGCGGGCGAGCGCGACATCGGCTTCGTGGGGCGGATCGAGCGCGTCGACGTGGACGTGCTCAACCACATCGCCCAGGACTACATCCCGGTGATCGCCTCCGTCGGGGCGGACGCCGACGGCCAGTCGTACAACGTCAACGCCGACGAGGCGGCCGCGGCCGTGGCCGAGGCGATGGGGGCCGAGAAGGTCATCTTCCTCACCGACGTGCGGGCCTGGCTCGAGGACCCGGAGGACCCCGAGACGCGCATCAGCCAGGCCACCGCCGCCGAGGTCATGGAGCGACTGCCGGCCGTGACCGGCGGGATGCGCCCGAAGCTGACCGCCTGCGCGCACGCGGTGAGCAACGGCGTGGGCGCCGCGCACATCATCGACGGGCGCGAGGCGCACTCGCTGCTGCTCGAGCTGTTCACCGATGCCGGCATCGGCACCAAGATCTTCCCGTGACCCTCACCGAGCTCCAGGCCCTCGACCGCGACCACGTGATGGGCACCTACGCCCGCAACCCGGTCGAGTTCGTGCGCGGCGAGGGGACCCGGCTCTGGGATGCCGAGGGGAACGAGTACCTCGACTTCCTCGCCGGCATCTCGGTCACGCAGATCGGGCACTCGCACCCGGCGCTGGTCGAGGCGGTGACGAGCCAGGCCGAGCGCCTGATGCACGTCGGCAACCTCTACTACACCGAGCCGCCGATGCGGCTGGCCCGCCGCCTGACCGAGCGCTCGCTGGGCGGCAAGGTGTTCTTCACCAACAGCGGGGCCGAGGCGATCGAGTGCGCGATCAAGCTCGCCCGCAAGCGCCGCCGCGGCGGCGAGGTCGTCGTGCTCGAGGGCGGCTTCCACGGACGCACGATGGGTGCCCTGTCGGCCACTCCGCAGGAGACCAAGCAGGAGCCGTTCGCGCCGCTCGTGCCCGGCTTCGTGACCGTCCCGCGCGGGGGCTCGCTGGAGGGCGCGGTGAGCGAGCGCACCGCCGCGGTGCTGCTCGAGCCGATCCAGGGCGAGTCGGGCATCCACCCGATCCCGGAGGAGACGCTCCGCCACGCCCGCGAGCTGTGCGACCGCCGCGGCGCGCTGCTGATCTTCGACGAGGTCCAGTGCGGCATGGGCCGCACCGGCACCCTGTGGGCGCACCAGCAGGTGGGCGTGACGCCGGACGTGATGACGCTGGCCAAGGGACTGGGCGGCGGGCTCCCGATCGGGGCGTGCGTGGCCGGCCCGGAGGCCGCCGACGTGCTGGCCGCCGGCGACCACGGCTCGACCTTCGCGGGCGGACCGATCCCGTGCGCCGCCGCGAACGCCGTGCTCGACGTGGTGGACGACGAGGACTTCCTGGCCGAGGTGGCCCGCAAGGGCGGCCTGCTGGCCCGCGGCCTGGAGGGGCTCGGCCTCTCCGTCCGGGGGCGCGGGCTGATGCTCGCCTTCGCGCACGACGACGCGCAGGACCTGGTCCGCCGCGCCCTGCGCGACGAGCGGCTCGTCCTGAACGCGACCGGCCCGGACACCGTGCGCCTGCTGCCGCCGCTGACCGTCTCCGACGACGAGATCGCCGAGGCGCTGGACCGGCTCGCCCGCCTCGCCGCTTGAAGCCGCTTGCACGCGGACGGCTGTAGCAGTACCGTCCCGCTCCTGTCGTTCGGACGCCCCGTACTCGCCCTTCTGGTCTCCCTCGTGGCGCTCTGCCTCGCGGCGCCCGGACTCGCCCAGGAGGGGGACCAGGACAGCGACGGCTGGGCCGACTCCACGGACAACTGCCCGACGCTGTCGAACCCCGAGCAGGAGAACTCGGACGGCGACGAGCAGGGCGACGTCTGCGACTCCGACGACGACGACGACGGCGTCGGGGACGGGAGCGACAACTGCGACTTCATCGCGAACGCCAACCAGGCGAACAACGACAAGGACGCGCTCGGCGACGCCTGCGATCCCGACGACGACAACGACGGCGTGGAGGACCGGGGCGAGGCCGGCGAGCAGCTCGACAACTGCCAGTTCCACGCGAACCCGGGCCAGGAGGACGCGGACGAGGACGGCACGGGCGACGCCTGCGAGGACGCCGACCAGGACGGCTCGCCCGACCCGCAGGACTGCAACGACGCGAACCCGAACGTCAAGCCGGGCGCCACCGACACGCCCGGCAACGGCGTGGACGAGGACTGCTCCGGCGCGGACGCCGACTTCCCTGACGCCGACGGCGACGGCGCCAGGAGCAACACGGACTGCAACGACGCCAACTCGGCGATCAGGCCGGGTGCCACCGACACGCCCGGCAACGGCGTGGACGAGGACTGCTCCGGGGCGGACACCCCGGCGCCCGGCGGCGGCCCGCCTCCGCCACCGTCCACCGGCCCCTCGAACGCCGACGACACCGTGAACGGGACGGCCGCCGGCGACACCATCTGCGGCCTGCTCGGCAACGACGTGATCAACGGGCTCCAGGGCAACGACACGCTCTTCGGCGACGCCTGCAACGACACGGTGAAGCTGGGCGCGGCCCAGGTGGCCGACGGCAACGACACGCTCAGCGGGTCCGAGGGCAACGACCGGCTGTTCGGCGCCGGCGGGCGCGACAAGCTCGACGGCGGCGCCGGCAATGACACCCTCGACGGCGGTGGCGGGAACGACTCCCTCTCCGGCGCCGCGGGCAACGACAAGCTGAAGGGCGGCGCCGGCAACGACACCCTGAACGGCGGCGCCGGGCGGGACTCGCTCGACGGCGGCGCCGGCAACGACAAGCTGAACGGCGGCGCGGCGAGGAACAGCTACAAGGGCGGCGCCGGCAACGACTCGATCGCCGCCGCGAACGGGCAGAAGGAGACCGTGAACTGCGGCTCGGGCACGAGGGACACCGCCCGGGTGGACAGGACCGACACGGTCAGGGGCTGCGAGACCGTCAAGCGCGCGAAGAAGTAGCCACAACCCGCATCGCGTAGCCGCAACCCGCATCGCCCCGCCGGGTTTGACCTGGCGTGAGGCCGCTCCGACTCGCCGCCGCCCTCCTGGCCGCCGCGCTGCTCGCGCCGGCCGCGGCGCACGCGCGCTTCGGGGAGCCGCAGCGCTTCCCGCGCGAGCGGAGCTACGGACCGCAGGAGTTCGCGCTCGCCGGCAACGAGCGCGGAGACCGGGTAGTCGTCTGGCGAGTGCCGCAGGGCTTCGCCTTCGCCCAGGCCGCGCCCGGGGGCGCCTTCCGCGACCCCACCGTGCTTCCGCGCTCGGAGTACGACTCCCAGACCAACATGGAGGTCGAGCTCGACGCCCGCGGCAACGCGGTCTTCGTCTGGAGCTACGACGACCGCACCGAGACCGCCGACGTGAACGCCCGCGACGGGGGGTGCTGCTTCGGCCTGCGGGCGCGGATCATCCGCCGCAGCGGCGCGTTCACCGCGCCGAAGACGCTGGTTCCCCCCGGCACCGACACCCAGCTGGCCGACCTGCACGTGAACGCCGCGGGGCGCTTCGGGATCGTGTTCCGCGCAGCGAGGAACGGGTTCGCCCCGGTGACCATGCAGGCCCGCTTCGGCACGATCGCGCGCGGCTTCGGCGGCCGGGAGCGCCTGCCGGTCGCCGCGCGGCGGTTCGAGTCGCTCCCGGACCGCCTGACCGTCTCGTTCGTACGCGGCCGCCCGCGCCTCCTGTACCCGCAGTCCACGGAGAAGCGCAACTCGGCGTTCAACCCCCAGCTCACCGCCCTCCGCGAGCTCGAGCGCGTGCGGGCGGGAGCCTGGCGGGGCCTCGCCTCGGCGGCGCGCATGGAGCTGATCCCCTCGACGGTCCGTCTCGCCACGGCGCCGAACGGCCGCCAGGCGGCGGTCTGGTACACGGCGTACC
>JALZEZ010000450.1:2185-3099 GCA_030861775.1 Actinomycetota bacterium | reverse complement strand
CGCGGGTCCTGATCACCGGCGCGGCCGGCGGCATCGGCGCCGCCACGATCGCCGAGCTGCGCCGCCGCGGGGCGCGCGTCGTGGGGCTCGACCTGCACGGCGACGGCGCGGACGTGCTCGAGTGCGACGTGCGCGACCAGGAGTCGGTCGACCGGGCCGTGACCGAGGCGATCGAGCGCCTGGGCGGGCTCGACGTGCTCGTCAACAACGCCGGCCTCGGCAACCCCCAGAGCGCGGGGCAGCCGCCGGACGAGTCGGCGCTGGCCGTGCTCGACGTGAACCTGATCGGGCCGTGGCGGGTGACCGCCGCCGCGCTGCCCGCCCTGCGCGAGTCGCGCGGTCGCGTGATCAACGTGGCCTCCGGGCTGGCCCACCTCTCGGTCCCGCTCGCGCCGGCGTACTGCATGAGCAAGCGCGGGCTGGTCGCCTACTCGGACGCGCTGCGCTACGAGCACGGCGACGCCATCACCGTCACCACCGTCTACCCCGGCTACGTGCGCACCGCGATCCACCGGGCCTCCGAGGAGGCCGGGTTCGGGCTGGAGGGCGTGGTGCCGCCGGAGCCGGTCGAGTCGAGCGCCCGCACGATCGTCCGCGCCGCCCTCGACCGCCCCGCCCGCGACCTGGCCACGACCCGCCGCGGCCACGTCTCCTACGCGCTGGCCCGCCTGGCGCCGCGCCCGCTGCTCGACCGCGCCGTGCTGGGCCACCTGCGCCGCGTCGTGCGGAGCGGGCGGATGAGCGACAACGGCCTGGGCGAGGACTTCGTGCGCCGCATGCGCGCCCGCCACTGAAAAAGGGGTCTGACCCCTTTTTTACCGTCCTGTAACACTCGCGGCGCGGTCAGGCGGCCGTACACCCATGCTCGCTAGGGGTACATCCACACGAACGCATGGGGGACGCCCGGGTGGGGC
>JALZEZ010000450.1:0-2175 GCA_030861775.1 Actinomycetota bacterium | reverse complement strand
GGCGGCCAATCGACGGGCTGGCGCGCCACAACTACGCGGGGTGGTCAGGAAGGTTCGAGAACGATCGAAACGGATACGATTCAAGTAGGAGCGAGGCGTCCCCCGACACGCTTGGATGACGCCGCGCGAAACTCGAGGATCGAGACACATCAGGTCGCCCCGCGGCCCCGAGTGGATCTATCCGGGCGTGTCGCCCGTACAGAAAGGGATCCACTCGATGGTCGTCTTGGTCTCACCTCAGCAGTCCCGGTCGGAGCGCGACGCGCTCGTCCACAAGTACCTGCCGCTCGCACGGGGCCTCGCCGCGCGCTACAAGCACACCCACGTCCCGCTCGAGGACCTGGTCCAGGTGGCCAGCATGGGGCTGGTCATGGCGGCCGGGCGCTACGACCCCGCCCGCGGCACCTCGTTCGCGAGCTACGCGGTCCCGACCATCCTCGGCGAGCTCCGCCGTCACCTGCGCGATCACGGCTGGGCCGCTCGCGTGCCGCGCGGGCTCCAGGAGGACGTGATGCGCGTGACCTCGGCCCGCAACGAGCTGGCCGGCAGCCTGGGCCGCTCCCCCACGCCGGCCGAGCTGGCCGCGGAGAGCGGGATGTCGGTCGAGGCCGTGCTCGCCGCCATCGAGGCCGGCGGCGCCTACGAGGCCGAGTCCTTCGATCACATGCCGAGTGCCGAGGACGACCCCGGCAGCTCGCTCCACGCCCGCATAGGCAGCGAGGAGCAGGGCTACCGGCTGGTCGAGTACGGCGTCTCCGTGCGCGAGACGATGGCCGAGCTCTCCGACGAGGAGCGCGCGGCGGTCCGCCTGCGCTTCGTGGACGACCTGACCCAGTCCGAGATCGCCACGCGGATCGGCGTCTCGCAGATGCAGGTCTCGCGCCTGCTCAGCCGCGCGCTGGCGCGGCTGCGCGACGCGGCGGGCGAGCCGGAAGCCGCCTAGCCCGCCGCGGCGCGTCTAGCGCGTCCCGCGGCTCCAGGAGACATGCTCGCGGTGGTCCTTGCCGGACAGGTCGCTCGGCCCGAAGGCGCCCGGAGCGCCACCGTAGATCTTCCCGTACGGACGCGGGGTGATCCCGCTGCCCAGTGCGGTGTAGTAGCCGACCACGACCGCCACGAACAGGAACGCCATGAAGCCGAGCATGACCCAGCTACCGCCGGCGAGTGTGAGGGCGATGGTTTCCATGGGAGGCACGCTACGCCCCGCCGGAGGGGTGCCGGAGTGACGTGACGCACATCGGTGCTCGCAGCCACAGAGGGGCTGCAACGGCCCGGGCATTTCGTCCGGCCGCGGGCGTAGGACTTCGCGGATGGACCCCGCCGCAACCGAGCTGCGCACCGCCGAGTTCGTCGCCGTCGACGTGGAGACGAACGGCCTCGCCGGCGAGGACTGCGAGATCACCGAGGTCGCGGCGGTGCTGGTCGGCGGCGGGGAGCTGCATGACGAGATGGTCTCGCTCGTGCGCGTGCGCCGCCCGCTCTCGCGCGGGATCGAGCGCTTCACCGGCATCACGCAGGCGATGGTGGATTCCGCGCCGGAGCCCCGCGACGTGCTCGAGCGCCTGGCGCCGCTGCTCGCCGGGCGGGTGCTGGTGGCGCACAGCGCGTCGTTCGACCGGCGGGCGCTGCGCCAGGCCTTCGGCCGCGAGGGGCTCGACTGGCCCGACCCGCCGCCGATCTGCACGGTCGCGCTGGCCCGCAAGCTCGCGCCGCTCGCCCGCAAGCGCAAGCTGGGGCCGCTGGCGGAATCGCTCGGGATCGAGCCCGAGGGGGCACACCGGGCGCTGGTGGACGCGCGCACCTGCGCGCGCGTCTTCTGCGCGCTGTTCCCCCGGCTGTGCGCGAACGCGGCCACGGTCGGCGAGGCGCTCGACCTCCTGCGCACGCGCCGCATTGCACGGAAAACCGAGGGGGCCGCGAGGATCCCGCCGAGCGAGCGCCCCGACCTCTCGACGCTGCCCGACGATCCGGGCGTGTACATCTTCCGCGACGAGCGCGGGCGCCCGCTCTATGTGGGCAAGTCGGTGTCGCTGCGCAGCCGCGCCCGCGCCCACTTCTGCGCCCCGGCGGGCTGGACCGAGAAGGCGGAGATCGTGGACTACCGGCCGACCAACTCAGAGCTCGGCGCACTCGTGCTGGAGAACCGGCTGATCAAGTCCTGGAAGCCGACCGGCA
>JALZEZ010000449.1 GCA_030861775.1 Actinomycetota bacterium | reverse complement strand
TCCTCGGCCGGCTCGAGCTGCACGCGCTGGCGCTCGTCGCGGGCGACCGTGCGGTCGGCGCGCAGCGGGCGGAGCCGCTCGACCAGCTCGTCGCGGATCGACTCGAGCTCGGCCGCGGTGAGGAGGTGGGGGGTGGGTCGGCTCGGGCGGCGCTCGCCGTGCTCGCCGTTCTCGCCGTGCTGCGGAAGCTCGAGCTTCGCCAGCTCGCGCTCGAGCCCGGCGATCTCGGTCCGCAGAGCGGCCCGCCGCCGCGCCTCGGCGGCGAAGGCCTGGCCACTCGAAGAGCGCTCGGCCTCGCCGGAAAAAGGGGTCTGACCCCTTTTTAACGTTCCTGTAACACGGTGCGACCCCGTGGGCGGCTGCGAGCCCGTCTCGCTCGCCCGCGCCGCTTCGCCCGCCGCCGGTGCGGCGTAGAGGGCGGCCGCCAGGTCGCGGGGGTCGATTCCGGCCTCGCGGGCCGTCCCCGCCGCCTCGGCGGCCAGGCGGCCGAGGTCGTCCAGCGCGCGGTGGCGCGGGCCGACGAAGGTGCCGCGTCCGTGCTCGGAGGCGATCACGCCCTGCTCGGCGAGGCGGGTGTAGACGGTGCGGACCGTGTTCACGTTGACGCCGGCGAGCGCGGCCATCTCGCGCACGCCCGGGAGCCGCTCCCCCTCGGCCAGGCGGCCGGTCGCGATCAGCGCGCGCAGGCGCCAGGCGAGCTGTGTGCCGAGCGGGACGTCGCTGTCGCGGTCGAGCGCGAAGTCGAGCGGAGGCGGACTTTGTGCCATTCCTCTCACACTGTACCGCCTCAGGCGGCGGCAAGCCGGCGTTTGATGCGGCGGAAGGGGGTTTTGTGCGGCGCCGAGGCGGAGAATGTGTTAGAACACTAGCTCTCTATGGTCCAGGTCGTCGCCGACAGAGCCTTCCTCCCCGTGAAGAACCTGCTCGAGCAGGTCGGGGACATGATGATCCTCACCGGGAAGACGGTGCTGTCGGCGCTCCAGCCGCCCTACCCATACGGCGGCGAGCTGGTCCAGCAGTTCCTCTTCGCCCTGAAGCTGTGCTGGTTCCCGCTGCTGATCTCGACGATCGCGTTCGGGTACGGCGCCCCGGGGCTCCAGGCGGGCAACTTCCTCGTGCTCTTCGGCGCGGTCGATCGCCTCGGCGGGTTCTTCGTGCTCGCCTCGATCCGCGAGTTCGCCCCGATCGTCACCGCGATCATCCTGGCCGGCGTGGCGGGCACGGCGATGACCGCCGACCTCGGCGCGCGCAAGATCCGCGAGGAGCTCGACGCGCTCCAGGTGCTGGGCGTCGATCCGGTCAAGAACCTGGTCGTCCCGCGCTTCCTGAGCCTGATGATCGTGACCGGGCTCTTCAACATCTACGCGCTGCTGTTCGGGATCTTCGGCGGCGTGCTCGCCACGATGACCTTCAAGGCGCCGCTCGGCCCGTTCTTCGCCACGCTGCTCACGAACGCGTCGACCACGGACCTGTGGGGCTCCGTGGTCAAGACCACCTGCTACGGCGCGATCATCGCGATCGTCTGCTGCTACAAGGGCATGACCGCCAGCGGGGGCGCCGAGGGAGTGGGGCGCGCGGTGAACCAGGCGGTCGTGATCGCCTTCCTGGGCATCGGCTCGTTCAACTACGTCTTCACCCAGACGCTCCTGGCCACCCACCCCGAGATCTCGGTGATCAAGTGATGAACGCGCGCGAGATGACCTTCGCTTGCCTGATAGCCGCCGCCCTCGCTCTCGTCGCGGTGTGGGCCGGCATCGCGTGGGCGGGCGAGGGCTCGCGCCAGACCTCCCGGTACACGCTGAGCACCAAGCTCCCGGGCCACTCGGCGGCGGAGCGCTTCCGGTTCGACTACGTCAACCCAGACGACCCCGCGGCCAAGCCGCCCGCCGTCCGCCGGGTGGAGACGATCCTTCCGCACGGCGCCCGCTACGATACGTCGGCGCCCGGATCGTGCACCGCGAGCGACGCCGAGCTGACGGCGCGCGGATCCGCCGCCTGCCCGGCCGACAGCGCGATCGGCGGCGGCGTGGTGACCGTCGACACGGGGGTGCCCGGGGACGGGCGTATCGTCACCGCGGACGTGGAGTTCTTCAACAACGCCGAGGACCCCGACGGCGAGTTCATCTACCTGAACACCGTGCGCGGGACCGGCGCGCGGACGGTGATCCGCGCCGACGTGACCCTGCGCCGCACGATCACCCAGGTCGAAGCGCTGCCCGGGACGCCGCCGGACGGCGGAGCGATCGACACGGTCGACGTCACGGTCGCCGACGTCAGCCGGGTGGTCGACGGCGTCCGGCGGCGCTACATCACCACCCCCAGGCGGTGTCCGTCGGATGGCCGGTGGATCGCGCGCGTGAGCTTCGCCTACGAGGACGGCGTGACCCAGACCATGCCCACCGCGAACCGCTGCGCCCGGCGCGGGCGGAGACCACGGTGATGGCCCGCCGTATCGGGCACGAACTCCTCGAGGGGCTCGCCACCGGCCTGCTGGCGGTCACGATCGTGCTCGGCAGCGCGTTCGTCTGGATCGGCGTGCCGCTCGGGGGGCTCTGGCTCGCGGGGCGGATCACGACCGAGCCCGACCGCTTCCTGCTCTTCGCCCTGTGCTCGATCCCGACCGCGATGGTCGTGTTCGGCTGGCTGCTCTACCGGGTCAACCGCGTGTACGAGAGCCTGCGCGCCGGGACCCGCGTGCAGGTCGTCGGGTCGCGCTCGCCCTGGCTGCGCAGCTCGAGCGACGCGAGCCGCCGCGACCGCCAGGCCCCGCGGGCGCTGATCGACGTCGCGATGATCGCCTCCGCCTGGACCGCCCTGGTGCTGATGGCGGTCTGGTTCTTCCTCTTCGCCGAGCTCAGGCTGGTGAACTGGTGAGCCGCTACCTCGCCGCCCCCCGCGACTGGATCGCCTCGCTCGGCGACATCGCCAAGTTCGCCGCGCGCGACTTCGGCGAGGTCTTCGGCCTCAGGGTGTTCCGCTTCTTCGGCGAGGCGCTGCGCCAGGCCGGCGTCCTGATCCTCGGCTCGACGATGGTGATCTGGTCGCTGGCCTTCATCCTCGGCCTGCAGTGCGGGATCGAGGGGGCCTACTTCAACCGAA
>JALZEZ010000181.1 GCA_030861775.1 Actinomycetota bacterium | reverse complement strand
CGGCCCGCGGCGGATCGACGAGCTGCTCGGCCCGTACTCGCTGGACCCCGGCGGCGACGTGAGCACCGCGACCTTCGGGGCCTACCGCGCGTCCGGGGGAGGCCGGCCGCCGCGCCCGCTGGGCGTCCGCACCGCGAGGTGAGGCTCGGCTACGCCTTCGCGGCCACGGCGGCCGCGCTCTGGGCGCTGAACGCCAGCATCGGCAGCACGCTGATGGACCGCGGCCTCGGCTGGCCGGCGGTCTCGCAGCTCCGCGTGTCCGGCTCGTTCGTGCTCCTGGCCGCCGCGCTGGCGCTCGTGCGCCGCGACCTGCTCCGGGTCGAGCGCTCCGCCGTGCCGGAGCTGGCCGTGCTCGGCTTCGCTGCCCTGGCGCCCGTCCAGGCGACCTACTTCCTCGCGATCGACCGGCTCGAGATCGGGACCGCCGTGACGATCCAGTACCTGGCCCCGCTGATCGTGCTCCTCTGGCTGAAGCTGTGGCTGAAGCGGCAGATCGCCAGCGGGCTGTGGGGCGCCGTCGCGCTGTCGGTGGTCGGCTGCTTCTTCGTCGTCCGGGCCTACGACGCCGGCGCGCTGGACCCGGTCGGCGTCGGCGCGGCGTTCGCCAGCGCGCTCACGTTCGCGGGCTACATGGTCCTCTCCGAGCGGGCCGGCCGCCACCACTCGCCGTTCACCACGCTGGCCTGGGGCTTCGGGTTCGCGTCGCTCGCCTGGGCCGTCGCCCAGCCCTGGTGGCTGTTCCCGTACGACGAGCTCGGCTCGGCTCGCGACGCGCTCCTGGCCGCGGGCGTGGTGGTGGTCGGCACCCTGCTCCCGTTCCTGGCGATGGTCGCCGCGCTGCGGCTGATCCCGTCCCCGCGCGCGGGCGTGGTGGCCACCCTGGAACCGGTCCTGGCGGCCGTGTTCGCGTGGGTCCTGGTGGGCGAGGCGCTGGCCGCGCTGCAGGTCGGCGGGATGGCGCTCGTGGTGGTCGCGGTGGTGTGGGTGCAGTCGCACCGGCCCGACCTCGAGGCCGAGGCGGCGCCCGGCGCGCTGACCGGCCGGTCTTGAAAAACCCCTGAAACGGGGATTGCGGGGGGTGTACGGGCATCGGCCGGGGTGTACGATCCTGGCGTCCTGGCTTCGAAGGAGGGGAAAACCTTGCGAGCACGCTGGTTCCTGATTGCGGCATTGATCGCCGCATTGACCGTGGGCGTATCCGCCTGCGGAGACGATGACGATGACGGCGGCGGTGGCGGAGGAGTAGTCGAGGGCAACACCCTGACGGTCTACTCCAGCCTGCCGCTACAGGGCTCCGGCCGCCCGCAGACGACCGCGATGGTCAACGGGGCGAAGCTGGCGCTCGAGGAGAAGGGGAACAAGGTCGGGAAGTTCACGATCAACTACCAGTCCCTCGACGACTCGACGGCGCAGGCCGGCAAGTGGGATCCGGGCGCGACCTCCGCGAACGCGCGTAAGGCCGCTCAGGACCCGAAGACGATCGCCTACATGGGCGAGTTCAACTCGGGTGCCACGGCCATCTCGCTGCCGATCCTCAACGAGGCGGGCATCCCGCAGGTCAGCCCGGCGAACACCGCCGTGGGCCTGACCACGAACGAGCCCGGCGCCGAGAAGGGCGAGCCCGACAAGTACTACCCGACGGGCAAGCGCACGTACGCGCGCACCCCGCCAAGGGACACGATCCAGGGCGCGGCCCTCGCCACGATCATGAAGGAGGATGGCTGCACCAAGGTCTACATCCTCAACGACAAGGAGGTCTACGGCGCGGGCGTTGCCAAGAACGTCGAGACCTCGGCCGGTGAGCAGGGCATGGAGGTCCTCGGCAACGAGGGCATCGACCCGAAGGCGTCGAACTACCGCTCGCTCGCCTCGAAGATCAAGAGTGCCGGCGCGGATTGCTTCTTCTTCGGAGGAGTGACCCAGAACAACGCCGTGCAGGTGTTCAAGGACGTGGCGGCGGCTCTGCCGGACGCCAAGCTCTACGGCCCGGATGGTGTGGCCGAGGGCGCGTTCGCGAGCGAGGAGGAGGGCGGCATTCCGGCCAGCGTGGCCGCGAACACCAAGGTGACCGTCGCCACCCTCTCCGCGGAGGAGTACGAGAAGCAGAACATCGACGCGAAGAAGTTCTTCGACCAGTACGCGGCGAAGTACGGTGACAAGTCACCCGATCCGTACGCCATCTACGGGTACGAGACGATGAGCCTCATCCTCGACGCCATCGAGCGCGCCGGGGACGAGGGGAACAACCGCGAGAAGGTGCTCGAGGCGATCTTCGCCACGGAGAACCGCAAGAGCGTCCTCGGGGTGTACTCGATCGACGACAACGGCGACACCACGCTCACCGACTACGGCGTCTACAAGATCGAAGGCGGCGAGCTGGCGTTCGACAAGACGGTCAAGGCGCAGCAGTAAGCCTGGACCGGACCAGTTGACATAAGGGGGCGGGCCGCTGCGGCCCGCCCCCCGTCTCTGGTTCAATCCGCCGCCACTTGGAAGCAACCTCGATCCCGGAGGAGATCGCGCGCACCGCGCCGGTCGCCGCGCTGCGCTCGTTCCTCTCCAAATACGGCCTGATCCTCGTCCTCCTGGCGCTCCCGCTGATCTGCGCCGTGGGCGACCTGGCCGGCTGGGACAAGCTGGCCTTCATCGAGTTCAGCGACGAGGGCGACCTCTCGCGTCTCGCCAACAACCTGCTCGACGGCCTCTCGAACGGCGCGATCTGGGCGCTGATCGCGATGGGCTACACGCTCGTCTACGGGATCATCGAGCTGATCAACTTCGCCCACGGCGACGTGTTCATGATCGGGTCGTTCGTGGCTGTGGGCCTCTGGGGCACGCTCGGCCTGACCGTGGCGACCGGCCCGATCGGCCTCGTCGGCGGCCTGCTCGTCACGCTGGTGGTGGCAATGCTGGCCTGCGCATCGCTCAACGTGATGATCGAGCGGGTGGCCTACCGACCATTGCGGAACGCGCCGAGGCTCGCGCCGCTCATCACGGCGGTCGGATTCTCGTTCATCCTCCAGAACATCGGCCTGCTGTGGCTGGGTGGCTCGCAGCGCAGCGTCGTGGACCTGATCGAGTCCCAGAAGGAGCTGGTCAACATCGCCGGCGTCTCGGTCTCGAACGGCGACCTCCTGGCCATCGCCGCCACGATCCCGCTCGTGCTGCTGCTCACGACCTTCGTCGCGCGCAGCCGGATCGGCAAGGCGATGCGTGCGACTGCCCAGGACCCCGAGGCCGCGCGCCTCATGGGCATCAACGTCGACACGACGATCTCGTTCACCTTCCTGCTCGGTGGCCTGATGGCGGGTGCGGCTGGGCTCATCTTCGCCCTGTACCAGACGACGGTCTGGTTCTTCCAGGGCTTCCAGGCCGGGCTGATCGCCTTCACCGCGGCGGTCATGGGTGGGATCGGGAACCTCCAGGGCGCTGTCCTCGGCGGCCTGGTCATCGGCTGCATCCAGCAGATCTCCGACAACCGGATCGGCTCAGAGTGGACGCCCGCCGTCGTCTTCACCTATCTGATCCTGATCATGGTGTTCCGGCCGCAGGGGCTGCTCGGCGAGGAGACGAGGGAGGCCGGATGAGCGACGAGACGCGCCGCATCGCGCTCGCGGTCCTGGCGCTCGGCCTGACCATCGGTGGCGGCCTGCTGATCGAGATGGAACCTATGATGGCGGTGATCCTCGGCGTCCTGCTGGGCGCCCGCGTGCTGGCCGGCGCGTACGACCCCAGGCTCGCCCGGGTGCTGGACGTCTCGATCGCGCTGTGGGCCGTGCTGCTGCCGCTCGCGCACGTCAGCGGCAGCGCGTTCATCGACGACTGCATCACGGCTCTGGCGTACGTCGTGATGGCGCTCGGGCTCAACATCGTCGTCGGTTTCGCCGGCCTTCTCGACCTCGGGTACGTGGCGTTCTTCGCCATCGGCGCCTACACGATCGGCTGGTTCGCGTCGAGCTTCTACGCCGACGTGAACGGCGGCGACGGGCTCCACATCTTCGTCAGCGGGCTGGTGGAGAACCTGCCCGGCATCCACATGAACTTCCTGCTGATCCTCGTCATCGCTGCGTTCCTGACCGCCGTCGGAGGGGCGATCATCGGCATACCCACGCTGCGCCTGCGCGGCGACTACATCGCGATCGTCACGCTCGCCTTCGGCGAGATCATCGGGCGCGTCGCCATCAACGGCGACGAGATCAGGGTCTTCGGCGACGCGTACCCGCTGACCCGCGGGCGCCAGGGCATCACCCCGGTGGACAAGATCGACCTGCCCTTCGCCGAGGCGTTCACCTCGCTCAACCTGAGACCCTGGTACTGGACGATCCTCGCGCTCGTCTTCCTCGTGCTGTTCGTGAACTTCCGCCTGCGCGACTCGCGCCTCGGCCGGGCCTGGATCGCCCTGCGCGAGGACGAGGTCGCGGCGGCCAGCATGGGGATCCCGCTGGTGAAGACGAAGCTGATGGCCTACGCCGTGGGCGCGGCCTTCGGCGGCATGTCCGGCGCGTTCCTCGGCAGCTACCTCAACACCGTGAACGCCGACCAGTTCGAGTTCGCGTTCTCGATCTTCGTGCTGGCGATGATCATCCTCGGCGGGCTGGGCAGCATCTGGGGGGTGGTGCTGGGTGCGGTTGCGCTGTCGTTCATCAACACGCGGCTGATCCCGGACGTCTTCAACACCTGGCCGGAGAAGGTCGGGCTGGACTTCGACCTGACCGAGCTCGGCTTCGGCATCTTCGGCTTCCTGCTGGTGATCATGATGGTGCTCAGACCCGAGGGCCTGCTGCCGGAGCGGCGGCGCAAGGCCGAGCTGACCGAGGGCGTCGGCGCCGGCGAAGAGGACCTGTACGAGGCGCGCGCATGAGCGTCGAGGGCGGTCCCGCGCCGGCCGGCGAGCCCGAGGAGGCGACGCAGGCGACGGCCGCCGCTGCGCCGATCCTCACGGCCACCGGCGTGAGCAAGATCTTCGGCGGCCTGGTGGCGGTGGACAGCGTGGACTTCGAGCTGCCGCGCCGCTCGATCGTCTCGATCATCGGGCCGAACGGCGCCGGCAAGACCACGTTCTTCAACATGCTCACCGGGCTCTACAGGCCCACCCGGGGCCGGATCACCTTCGACGGGAAGGACATCACCGGTCACCGGCCCGACAAGATCACCGCGCTGGGCGTGGCCAGGACGTTCCAGAACATCCGGCTGTTCGCGACGATGAGCGCGGTCGAGAACGTGATGGTCGGCCAGCACGCCCGGATGAGGACCGGCCTGTTCGGCTCGATCCTGCGCCCGCCGAGCTTCCTTCCGGACACCGTGCCCGTGCCGTTCCGGCGGGTCAACCGCGAGGAGCGCGAGGTTCGCGAGCAGGCCGAGGAGACGCTGGCCTACGTCGGTCTGAGTCGGTCGGTCTTCGGCGAGATGTCGGCGAACCTCTCGTACGGCGACCAGCGCAGGGTCGAGATCGCGCGCGCGCTCGCGTCCGAGCCGGATCTGCTGCTGCTCGACGAGCCCACCGCCGGCATGAACCCGCAGGAGTCCGCCCGCCTCACCGCGTTCATGGAGCAGCTCCGCGAGGAGCGTAACCTGACCATCCTGCTGATCGAGCACGACATGAAGGTCGTGATGGGCGTCTCGGAGCGGATCACCGTGCTGGACCACGGCGAGAAGATCGCCGAGGGCGATCCGGCCACGGTCCGCAACGACCCGCGGGTCATCGAGGCCTACCTGGGGAAGCAGAGCTGAGATGGCGCTGCTCGAGGTCGAGGGGATCCACACCTACTACGGCAACATCGAGGCCCTGAAGGGCGTCTCGCTGACGGTCGACGAGGGCGACATCGTCACGCTGATCGGCTCGAACGGCGCCGGCAAGTCCACCACGCTGCGCTCGATCTCGGGCCTGTCGCCCCCGCGCGAGGGGTCGATCCGCTTCGACGGCCGCGAGATCGGCGAGACCCCGCCGCAGGAGATCGTGAGCCGCGGGATCTCGATGTCGCCGGAGGGGCGCCACATATTCCCCCGCATGACCGTGCGGGAGAACCTCGACCTCGGGGCGTACCTTCGCAAGGACACGAACGACATCTCGTCCGACATGGACCGCGTGTACGAGCTGTTCCCGCGGCTGAAGGAGCGCGAGAAGCAGAAGGCGGGCACGATGTCCGGCGGCGAGCAGCAGATGCTCGCGATCGGCCGCGCGCTGATGGCCCAGCCGCGGCTGCTGCTGCTCGACGAGCCCGGGATGGGCCTCGCGCCGATCCTCGTGGAGCGGATCTACGAGACGATCGCCGAGATCAACCGCCAGGGCACCACGATCCTGCTGGTCGAGCAGAACGCGAACTTCGCCCTCGAGATCTCGGTGCGCGGCTACGTGCTCGAGACCGGCACGGTCTCGCTGACCGACCGCTCCGAGGCGCTGAGGAAGAACCCCGAGGTCCAGAGGGCGTACCTGGGCGCATGACGATCGTCGCTCTCCTCGGAGTCAAGGCCCTGTACCTCACGTACGCGTGGCTGCTGTCGGCAATCATCGCCTCGTACCTCTCGGAGCGGAAGGGCTACGGGGAGCGGCCGGGGCTGGCCAGCGGGCTGCTCCTGAACGCGATCGGGATCGTCGTCTGGCTCGTGTTCCCGGCCAAGCCCGACTCGAAGTGGAAGATCCAGGGACCGCTTCCGTTCCTGGGCCGCGGCACCGGCGAGACGGTCGCCGAGGCGCGCGCCCGCGGCGTGGGTGAGGACCAGCAACATTGATCCGGCGACGGCCGGCGCTCGCGCCGGTTGCCGCCCTCGCGCTCTCGGTGGTGGCCGCCTCGTGCGGAGGCGAGGAGGAGCGGCGCGGGACGGAGCCGGTCGAGGGGACGCGGCTCACGATCGCCTCGAGCCTCCCGAGCGGGGGGCCTGAGGCCGGCGCGGCGCGCGCGCTCCAGGCCGGGATCGCGCAGGCGCTCGCGGAGCGG
>JALZEZ010000448.1 GCA_030861775.1 Actinomycetota bacterium | reverse complement strand
GTCCCGCGGCCTCGCTCCGCGCCGGGCACCGGCTCGCGACGGCGGCTGCCGCAGCCGGCCCCACCGCCGCCGCGGCCGAAGACCCCGCTAGACCCCCGGATAGCATCGCCGCGTGGCCTACTACGTCACCACACCGATCTACTACGTGAACGCGCAGCCGCACCTCGGCCACGCCTACACGACGATCGCGGCGGACGTGCTGGCGCGGCACATGAGGCAGCGGGGCGAGGAGGTCTTCTTCCTCACCGGCACCGACGAGCACGGCGAGCCCGTCGCCCAGGCGGCCGAGCGCGAGGGCGTCTCGGCCCGCGAGCTCGCCGATCGCAACGCGCCCCGCTTCAAGGAGCTCGTGAGCCTGGTGAACGCCACCAACGACTTCTTCATCCGCACCTCCGACGAGCGCCACGTCGAGCGCGTCCAGGAGGTCCTCCAGCACGTGCACGACCGCGGCTACGTCTACATGGGCGTCTACGAGGGCTGGTACTGCCCCCGCTGCGCGGACTTCAAGACCGACGCCGAGCTCGAGGAGGGCAACCGCTGCCCGATCCACAAGATCGAGCTCACGCGCGAGCACGAGGACAACTACTTCTTCAAGCTCTCCGAGTTCCAGGAGCCGCTCCAGCGCCTCTACGAGGAGAACCCCGAGTGGATCACGCCGCGGGCGCGCTACAACGAGGCCCTGTCGTTCATCAAGGGCGGCCTCCAGGACGTCTCGCTCACGCGCGGGAAGATCACGTGGGGCGTCCCGGTCCCGTGGGACGAGGGCCACGTCTTCTACGTCTGGTTCGACGCGCTCCTGAACTACTACACCGCCCTCGCCTTCGCGCGCGAGGGCGAGGACCTGACCGGCACGTTCTGGCCCTGTGACGTCCACCTCATCGGCAAGGACATCCTCAAGTTCCACGCCGTCTTCTGGCCCGCGCTCCTGATGGCGGCCGACATCGAGGTCCCCCGGCGCGAGTACATCCACGGGTACCTCCTGATGGACGAGCACAAGATGTCCAAGTCGCTCGGCAACGTCATCGACCCGTTCCAGGTGGCGGAGGTCTACGGCGTCGACGCGCTGCGCTACTACCTGTTCGCCGCCGTCGCCTTCGGCCAGGACGGCAACATCTCGCCGGCCGACCTCGAGACCCGCTACACCAGCGAGCTCGCGAACGAGTACGGCAACCTCGCCTCGCGCACCGTGGGCATGCTCGGCCGCTTCCGCGACCGCAGGGTGCCCGAGGCCGAGGCCCCGGCCGAGCTGGCGGACGACTTCGCCGGCCTCGCCGACCGGGTCAAGGGACACCTCGACCGGGTCGAGCTGAGCCAGGCGCTCGGCGCGATCTGGGAGCTCGTGCGCCGCGTGAACCAGTACGTGCAGGAGACCGAGCCGTGGACGCTGGCCAAGGACGATGCCGCCTCCGATCGCCTCGACTCGGTCCTCTACGGCATCGCCGAGGGCCTCCGAGTGGCCTCCGTGCTCGTCCACCCGTTCATGCCCGACTCGGCCGAGCGCGTGCTCCAGGCGCTCGGGCAGCCCGGCCTCTCCCTCGAGAGCGCGCGCATCGGCGCGGTCCCCGGCGGCGCGGAGGTGGGCGAGCTGGCCCCGCTGTTCCCGCGCATAGAGAAGTGATCGACACCCACTGCCACCTCGACAGCTGCGGCCCCGACGACGCCGAGCTGGTCCAGCGCGCCCGCACGGCCGGCGTCAACCGCATCGCCACCGTGGGCATGAACCCACCCTCGATCGAGCGCGCCCTGGCCGCCGCCCGCGAGCACGACGGGGTCCACGCCATCGTCGGACACCACCCGCACGAGGCGGGCGAGTTCGACGACGAGGCGCTGGCGGCCGTCGAGCGCGCCGGCCGCTCGGACGAGGCGGTCGCCATCGGCGAGACCGGCCTCGACTACTTCCGCGACCGCGCCCCCCGCGACGCCCAGCGGCGCTCGTTCGAGGCCCAGATCGACCTGGCCCGCGAGCTCGGCCTGCCGCTCGTCGTCCACACCCGCGCCGCGGAGGACGACACCTTCGCCATCCTCCGCGACCGCGCCGGCGGCCTCACCGTCGTGCTCCACTGCTTCTCCGCGCCCGACCGCCTGGACGAGTGCGTCGAGCGCGGCTACGTCTGCTCGTTCGCCGGCAACGTCACCTACCCGAAGGCCACCGACCTCCAGGCCGCCGCCCGCGACGTGCCGGCCGAGCTGCTGATGGTCGAGACCGACTCCCCCTACCTCGCGCCGCAGCCGGTGCGCGGCAAGCCGAACGAGCCGGCCAACGTGGTCGCGACGGCCGAGCACGTGGCCGAGCTGCGGGACGTCTCGTACGGCGAGCTCGAGGCGGCCGTCGAGTCCACGGCCGCGCGCGTCTTCGGGTGGTGACCGAGGAGCGCCACGCCCCGCGCCAGGCCAGCCTGCGCCGCCTGCGCGAGTTCGGCGTGCGCCCCAACCGCGAGCTCGGCCAGAACTTCCTCATCGACGACAACGTGCTCGGCGTCATCGGCCGCGCCGCGGAGCTCGACCCCGCCGACGTCGTGCTCGAGGTCGGCGGCGGCCTCGGCGTGCTCTCCGAGTACCTGGCGCCGCGCGTCGCGCACCTGCACGTGGTCGAGATCGACAGCTCGCTCGAGCCCGCTCTGCGCGACGCGCTCGACCCGCACCCGAACGCCACCCTGCACCTCGCCGACGCCGTCCGGCTCGACCTGGCCGCGCTCGGCCCCGCACCCACCAAGGTGGTCGCCAACCTCCCCTACGGCGTAGCCGCCACGGTGATCCTCCGCGCCGTCCACGACCTGCCCGGCGTCGCGCGCGTGGTGGCGATGGTCCAGCGCGAGGTCGGCGAGCGCCTGGCCGCGGCGCCCGGCTCGAAGACCTACGGCGCCACCTCGGTGCTGGCCCAGCTCTCGTGCGAGGTGCGAGTCGAGCGGCGCGTGCCCGCCTCGGTGTTCCACCCGGCCCCTCGGGTCGAGTCGGCGATCGTGGTGCTGAAGCGCACCCGGCCCCCGGCGCCGTCCGCGGTCGTCGACCTCGTCCACGCCGCCTTCGCCCATCGCCGCAAGGCGCTCTCGGGCTCGCTCGCGCTCGCGCCCGGTGCGGAGCCCGGCGTACGCGAGCGGGCC
>JALZEZ010000447.1 GCA_030861775.1 Actinomycetota bacterium | reverse complement strand
CGCCGCACCCGCCCGAACGCCGCGGCGAGCAGCCCCACCCGCTTGCGCGGGTCGTCCGGCGCGGCCGTGCACAGCAGGGTGGGCGAGGCCGCGCGCTCCCCCGGCGCCGGGGTGAAGGTGCGCAGGTCCACCCCCGGGTGGATCACCCGCGGGCGCAGCCCCATCCAGCGCTCCATGCCCGCCGCCGCGGCGTGCGAGAGCACCACCACGGCGTCGCTCTCGTGCACCGCCGCTCCGAGCATGCGCAGCTTGCCGCGGCGGTTGGCCAGCACCGGCCGGTCGGGAAGGCCCATGTACGAGAACACCGCCGGCCGCCCGCTCCGCTCGCGCCAGCGCAGCACCGCCGCGGAGTCGGTGAAGTGGAAGGCGTGCGCCAGGTCGTCGTCGCCGAGCCGCAGCGAGCCGTAGGCGAACGGCAGGTGGGTCACGTACTCGGGGATCATCCGCCGCGTGAGCCGGCGCTCGGGCGGCCGCCAGTGGCGCACGATCGGCAGCCCGTCCTCGACCGAGCGGGCCGGCGCGGCCGGGTGGCTCGTGATCAGCCGCGGCCGGTGCCCGAGCGCGATCAGGTCGCTGGCCAGGTCGCGGATGATCCGCTCGCTCCCGCGGCGGACCTCGGGGAAGAAGCACGGGTGGAGCAGGGCCACGCGCAGCGACGCGGCGCTCAAAGCACCAGCGTCCTGTGCCGCACGCTGCCGCGCACCATCGCCCAGATCTCGGACACGTCCACGGCCGCCCGGCCGAAGAGCTCCACGCCCGCCCGCGCCCGGCCCAGCGGCCCGCCGCCGTGGTACGGCATCGCGTCGCGCAGGTACGGCAGGACGAGCACGACGGCCAGCGCCGGCCGCCGCGGCGCCAGCGCGAGCCCGGCCGCCGCCCCGATCAGGAACGCGTGCCGCCGCTTCCAGAACAGCCCCCAGAACAGCACCCGCCGCTCCTCCGGATGTCGCTTCCACACCAGCGCGAGCGACTGCCAGCGGCGGTTGAAGCGCATCGCCGACACGAGCGAGAACGTGTCGACCGCGTGGTACACGAGCGCGCCCGCCTCGCCGACGTAGCCCGCCCCCGCCTTGCGCCCGCGCGCGGCCAGGTCCCAGTCCTCGCCGGCCGGGTAGGGGAACGACTCGTCGAGGCCGCCGACCCGCTCGAGCAGTTCGCGGGGGTAGAGGATGTTGCAGGTCTGGGCGTGGGGGCCCGGCGGGTCCACGTCCATCGACCGCGCCCGCGGCGCCCAGTCCATGATCTCGGCCTCGTGCGGATCGGGCTTGGTGCGCCCCTGGACGATCGATCCCGGATGGGCGCGGGCCGCGCGCAACAGCGACTCGAGCCACCCGGGCGCCGGGCGGCAGTCGTCGTCGGTGAACGCGACCAGCGCTGCCCGCGCCTCGCGCCAGCCCACGTTGCGCTGCCGGGCGGGAGCGCCGGTGCCGGCGGGCAGCCGCACGTGCCGCAGCACGCCCGCCCGCGCGAGCGGGTGCGAGCGCAGCAGCTCCTCGGTGTCGTCGCCGGAGTCGTGCACCACCACCAGCTCCCACCGCTCGCGCGGCAGCGTCTGCTCCTCGAGCGCGTTCAGGAGCCAGCGGAGGCGCAGCGGCCGCTCGTGCGAGGCGACCACTACCGACACCTCCGGCTCGCTAGCCCCCGCCACCGTCCTTGTGCGCGTGGTGGACCACGTGCGGGACGTCGAAGCCCTCGGTGGACTTGAGCTTGAACTTCCCCCTGCTCTCGATCCGGTCGAAGCCGGCGGTCCACAGCATCCGCCGCCAGGTGCGGACCGAGGGGAGCCAGAAGACGACGGCCTTGTCGCGGTCGGCGAGGTAGCGCGAGACCGGGAACGGGACCAGTCCGGAGAGACGGTCGTACTCCTCGGCCGAGATGAACGTGCCGGAGCACAGCCCGGCTATCCGCTCGAGCGCGAGGAGCTGGTCGCGCAGGTGGATCAGCACGCTGCCGCAGAAGACCAGGTCGAAGCTGCCGAGCTCCTCCGGCGTGGCGTCGTAGATGCTGAGGCTGACCCGCTCGACGTCCGAGCCGAGCGCCTCCTTGGCGATGCGGAAGCCCTGCCCGCGCGGCTCCTCGGGGAACTCCTTCGGGCGCCGGCGGGGCGGGTAGTCGAGGTCGCGCTCGTCGTCGAGGTCGAGCGCCACCACCTCCGCGCCGCGCTTCTCCATCTCGAAGGCCCAGAAGCCGTCCCAGGTCCCGACGTCCAGCGCGCGCTTGCCGTCCAGCCGCTCGGGCAGCCCGTAGGCGTGCATGAACGGGCGCAGGTCGAACCAGCCCGGCGTCGTGACGCCCGGGGCCAGCTCGATCGTGTGGTACCAGCTCCGCGCGCCGACGCGCTCCTTCAGATCCACTGCCGACAAGATATGCGCTGTGTCGGCCCTGCGCTCCCCCCTGACGCCGCTGCTCGGCGTGGTGGCGATCCTCGTGCTCGCGTGGTCGGTGGCGGTGCCGCCGTTCCAGGTGCCGGACGAGGTGGGGCACTTCGCCTACGTGCAGTCGATCGCCGAGGGCCAGGGCCGGCCGGACCAGGGCACGGCCGACTACTCCACGGAGCAGGACTGGGCGAAGTTCCTCTCGCTGGCGATCCGCAGCCACTCCGACACGGACCTGAAGCCGGCCTGGGACGCGTCGGCCGAGCGGGCCTGGGAGCGGGTGGACGCGCAGCTCGGCGACGCCGACCGCCGCGACGTCGGCTCCCTCGGCGCGCAGGTCCTGCACCCGCCGCTCTACTACGGCTACGAGGCGGTCGCGTACGAGGCCGCCTCCGGGGGCGACCTGTTCGACCGCCTCCAGCTCATGCGGCTCTGGTCGGGGCTCCTGATGCTGGTCACCACGACCGGGGCCTGGCTGCTCGTCGGCGAGCTGACCGGGCGCGACCGCGTGCTCCAGCTCGCCGGCGCCGCGTGCGTGGGGCTCCAGCCGATGGCCACGTTCGTCAGCGCCGGGGTGAACCCCGACGCGGCGCTGTTCGCGACCTTCTCGATCGCGCTGTGGCTCGGGGTGCGGGTGCTGCGACGGGGGCCGTCGTGGGGCTCGGTGGCCGCCCTGCTCGCCGTCGTGGCCGCCGCCGCGCTGGTCAAGCCCGCCGGCATGGCGCTGCTCCCGGC
>JALZEZ010000446.1 GCA_030861775.1 Actinomycetota bacterium | reverse complement strand
GCGGGCGCTCGACGCGCCGGCCGACCGGCTCGCCGCCGCCACCGACGACGCGGCGCTGGTCGAGGCCGCCGGCGGCTCGGTGCGGATCGTCGAGGCCCCGCCCGAGAACGTGAAGGTCACGAGCCCGCTCGACCTCGAGCGAGCTGAGAGGCTGCTGGGCGAGCGATGCTGACCGACCTCCACGTCCACCTCCGCCCCGACGACACGGCCGCCACCGCGGAGGAGTACTTCACCGCCGCGAACGCCGAGCGCTACCTCGACGTCGCCTCCGAGCGCGGGATCGGCGTGCTGGGGGTGTCCGAGCACGTGCACCGCTTCGAGCAGGCGCTGACCGTCTGGACGCACCCCTTCTGGCGGATGAACGCCACCGACGACCTCGACGCCTACTGCTCGTTCGTGCGCGAGGAGACGCCGCTCTCGCTCGGCATCGAGGCCGACTTCGTGCCGGGCACCGAGGACCGGATGGCCAACCTGCTCGAGGCGCGCGACTGGGACTACGTGATCGGCTCCGTCCACTTCCTGCGCGACGCCGCCGTGGACATGCGCGGCGAGTGGGACGTGTGGCGGCACGCCGATCCCGAGAAGGTCTGGCGGCGCTACTTCGAGACGCTCGGCGAGGCCGCGCGCAGCGGGCTCTTCGACGTGCTCGCCCACCCGGACCTGGTCAAGGTCTGGGGTCGCGACGCGCCGCGCCCCGAGGGCGACCTGCGCCGTTTCTACGATCTGGCGATGGACGGGATCGCCGAATCCGACGTGGCCATCGAGGTGTCCACGGCCGGCCTGCGCAAGCCGGTCGCCGAGCTCTATCCCGCGCCCGCGTTCCTCGAGATGTGCCTGGAGGCGGGCCGCCCGGTGTCGCTCTCCTCCGACGCCCACGTGCCCGCCGACCTCGCCTACCGCTACGACGACGCGCTCGAGCTGCTCGACTCCGCCGGCGTCACCGAGCTGGCCGTGTTCGAGCGCCGCGAGCGCCGGCTCGAGCCGCTCGGGTGAGCGTCCGCAGCGGCATCGGGTACGACTCGCACCGGTTCGCGGAGGGGCGCCCGCTGATCCTCGGCGGGGTCGAGATCGACTCCGAGCGCGGGCTCGCCGGCCACTCGGACGCCGACGTGCTCACCCACGCGATCATGGACGCGCTGCTAGGCGCCGCCGGGCTCGGCGACATCGGTCTCCACTTCCCGGACAACGAGGAGAGCTACCGCGACGCGCGCTCGATCGAGCTGCTCGACGAGGTGCGCGGGCTGGTGTGGGACCGCGGCCTCGCGGTGTCGAACGTCGACGCCACGGTGGTGTGCGAGGCGCCGCGGCTCGGGCCGTTCCGCGACCGGATCCGCGAGACGCTGGCCATGCCGCTCGGGGTCGAGGCCGCGCGCGTGAGCGTGAAGTTCACGACCAACGAGGGGATGGGCTGGATCGGGCGCGGGGAGGGGGTCGCGGCGATGGCCGTGGCCGTGCTGGAGCGCTCGCCCGCGGGTCACGCATGAGGCCGGTCCGCATCCACGACACCCTGAGCGGCGAGGAGCGCGAGCTCGTTCCGCGCGAGGACGGGCGGGTGGGCATCTACGCCTGCGGGCCGACCGTGTACGCGCCGATCCACGTCGGCAACGCGCGCCCGTACGTGGTCTTCTCGCTGCTCAAGCGGTTCCTCGAGCACGAGGGCTACGAGGCCACGCTGGCCGTGAACGTCACCGATGTGAACGACAAGATCTACGACGCCGCGCGCGAGGCGGGGGTCGGCAGCGAGCAGCTCGCGCGCGAGATGACCGAGCGCTACGAGGAGGACACGGGGCGGCTCGGGCTCGGCCGGCCCGATCACGAGCCCAGGGCCAGCGAGACGATCCCCGCGATCGTCGACCTGATCGGCGCGCTGATCGAGCGCGGCCACGCGTACGAGTCCCAGGGCGACGTGTACTTCCGGGTGGCGAGCTTCGGCGAGTACGGCAAGCTCTCGAACCGGCGGCTCGACGAGATGGACCAGGGCGAGCCGGACGACGTCGGCGGCGACAAGGAGAGCCAGCACGACTTCGCCCTCTGGAAGGCGCAGAAGGAGGGCGAGGACACCGCGTGGGACGCGCCGTGGGGCCGCGGCCGGCCGGGCTGGCACATCGAGTGCTCGGCGATGGCCGAGGAGCTGCTCGGGCTCGACTTCGAGATCCACGGCGGCGGCTCGGACCTGGTCTTCCCGCACCACGAGAACGAGATCGCGCAGACCGAGGCCGGCCGCGGGCAGCCGCTGGCCCGCCTCTGGATGCACAACGGGATGGTCCGCTTCGCCGACGAGAAGATGTCGAAGTCGGTGGGGAACATCCGCGGGCTCGCCGAGGCGCTCGACGAGGCCGGCGCCGACACGCTCGTCATGTACTTCGCCGGCGGGCACTACCGCCAGCCGATCGTCTACTCGGAGGACCAGCTCCGGCAGGCGGGCGCGCAGGTCACGCGCGTGCGGGAGCTGGTGCGGCGGCTCGAGCCCGGCGCCCCGGCCGATGGGGCGGACGAGTACGCCGAGCGCTTCGCGACCGCGCTGGCCGACGACTTCAACACCCCCGCCGCCCTGGCCGAGCTCTTCGGCTGGATCGGCGAGGCCAACCGGCGCCTCGACGCGGGCGATGCCGTGGGAGTCGGCGCGCTGCGCGACATGCTCTGGCTGCTGGGGCTCGAGCGCCTGCTCGACCCCGAGGACGAGCTGCCCGACTCCGAGGCCGAGCGGCTGCTGGAGGAGCGCGAGCGCGCGCGGGCGGACCGCGACTTCGAGACCGCCGACGCGCGCCGCGACCAGCTCCGCGAGCTCGGCTGGGAGGTGCGCGACACCCCGCAGGGCCCGCGGCTCATGCGTCCCTCGGACCGCTAGCTCGCGAGGCGGCGCGCGAACAGGACCGCCGCCACCGAGGTGGCGAGGTTGAGGCTGGAGACGCCGGTGCGCATGGGGATGGCGAGGACCGCGTCCGCGGCGGCCAGGAGCGATCCGGAGAGGCCGTGGCGCTCGGCGCCGAAGGCGAGCACCGCCTCGGAGGGGATCCGCCTCGGGTCGAGCGGGTCGCCCGCGGGGTCGATCGCGATCAGGGGCCGGCCGGCGGCCTCGACCTCCGCGATCGGCGCCCGGCCGGCCTCGGC
>JALZEZ010000445.1 GCA_030861775.1 Actinomycetota bacterium | reverse complement strand
GATCAGGGCGAGCACCTCGTCCCGCTTCTCCGCCATGTGCTCGGGCGAGACGAGGGACTCCAGGTTCAGCCGCAGCAGCGGCTCCGTGTTGGACGGGCGCACATTGAAGTGCCAGTCGTCGTAGTCGATCGACACCCCGTCGAGGTGGGTGATCGCCGCGTCCGCGTACCGCTCCTCGATTTCGTGCATCTTCGCCTGCTGGTCGACCACCTCGGAGTTGATCTCGCCTGAGATGAAGTAGCGCGAGCGGAACTCGGCCAGCAGCTCGCTCATTCGCTTCCCCTTGGCCGAGAGCAGCTCGAGGATCAGCAGCGCGGGGATCGTGCCCGAGTCGGCGCAGTAGAAGTCGCGGAAGTAGTAGTGGCCGGAGACCTCGCCGCCGAAGGCCGCGCCCTGGTCGCGCATGCGGGTCTTGAAGAAGGCGTGGCCCACGCGGTTCATGTGCGCCGTGCCGCCCGCGCGCTCGACCACGTCCGGCACGGCGCGGCTGGCGCGCACGTCGTAGAGGATCGCGGCGCCCGGCTCCTTGGCGATGACCGACTCGGCCAGCAGGGCGGTGAGGAAGTCGCCGTCCACGAACTGGCTGTTGTCGTCGATGAAGAAGCAGCGGTCGGCGTCGCCGTCCCAGGCGATGCCCAGTTCGGCCCCCTCGGAGAGGACCTTCTTGACGACGAACGTGCGGTTCTCGGGCAGCAGCGGGTTGGGCTCGTGGTCGGGGAACTCGCCGTCGGGGGTCCAGTAGGTGGCCACCTGGTCGAGCGGGAGCCGGTCGAGCAGCGGGCCGACCATCGGGCCGGCCATCCCGTTCCCCCCGTCCAGGACCACCTTCATCGGGCGCACGGCCTCCATGTCCACGAACGCAGCCGCGGCGGCGCGGAACTCCTCGGCCACGTCCTCCTCGGCGTAGTCGCCGCGCGGGTCGGCGGGCGGGCCGGGCTCGCCCTGCTCGACGATCCGCCGCACCTCGGCGATGCCGGCGTCCCCCGAGAGCGCGATCGCGCCGCGCTTGACCAGCTTGGCGCCGGTGTAGCCCTTCGGGTTGTGCGAGGCGGTGCACATCAGCCCGCCGTCGAGCCCCCGGGAGCCGACGGCGAAATAGAGCATCTCGGTCCCCACCATCCCCACGTCGAGCACGGAGGCGCCCTCGTCGCGCATGCCGTCGGCGTAGCGCGCGGACAGCTCGGGGGCGCTCAGGCGCATGTCCCGGCCCAGGCCCAGCCGCAGGTCGGCGGCCTGCCTGCCCTCGCCCTCGGCGATGACCCGGGCGAAGGCGCGGCCCACGCGGTAGGCCACGTCCGCGTCGATCTGCTCCGGGTGGAGCCCGCGGACGTCGTAGGCCTTGAAGATCGCCGGGTCGATCACGCCGCCCAGGCCCGCGAGACTTCGTCGAAGGATTCGTCGAGGCTCTGCGGCAGGACGCGTGTGTCCCCGATGACCGGCATGAAGTTCGTGTCGGCGCCCCAGCGCGGGACGATGTGCAGGTGGATGTGGCCCTCCACGCCCGCCCCGGCCACCTTCCCCTGGTTGATGCCGAGGTTGAACCCCTCCGGGCCGTACACCTCGCGCAGGGTGGCGAGCGCGGTCTGGGCCATGGTCATCAGCTCCACGACGGCGTCGGCGCCCAGGTCCTCGATCGAGGGGACGTGGGCGAAGGGGGAGATCATCAGGTGCCCGTTGTTGTACGGGAAGGCGTTCAGCATCGCGAAGCAGTGCTCGCCGCGGCGGACGATGTGGGCGGCGCGGTCGTCGCCGATCTCCGGCTTCGCGCAGAAGATGCACTCGTTGGGCTTCGGCCCCTTGATGTACTCGAGGCGCCACGGCGCCCACAGTCGGTCCCCTGACATCGGCGTCTGACTCTATTGACGAGGCGGCGGACCGTGATTACGTTGGATCGACGGCGGGCAGGGGACTCGCGCGCCGCAACTAGGAAGGATCCTGATCGCCCGCATGCCGCACATCCTCTCGCTGGTCCTGGCCCTCGCCCTTCTCGCGGCGTGGCCGGCGGCCGCCTCCGCCGCCGAGTGCGGCGACACGCGCGGCTCCGCGACGGCGCTGAGCACGAACAGCCGGGCCTCCTGCACGAACAACGACGCCACCGCCTCCGGGGACCCCAGGCCGATCGCCGACGCCGGCGGCGGCCACGGCGTGTTCTTCGAGTGGACCGCCGGCAACACCGGGGTCGCCGTGGTGGACCTGGAGGGCTCGACGTTCGACACGATCGTGGCGGTCTACCCGCTCACGTCGGGCGGCTCGCTCGACGAGGGCAACGTCCGCAGCTTCGACGGCAGCTTCGAGCGCCAGGCCGAGCACCTCGACTTCGACGTGACCGCCGGCAAGAAGTACGTGATCTTCGTGGACGGCTACGACGCGACCGACGTGGGGACGGTCCGGCCGCGGGTCACCCAGGGCCCGCCGCCGAACGACGTGTTCTCCGGCGCGCAGACGGTCCCGGTGGTGGACGAGGGCGGCGGCACGTTCGTCGGCGTGGCCGGCATGAACAACGCCCTGGCCACCGACGCGGCCGAGAGCGGCGAGCCGGACCACGGGGTCCCGTCGCCGGACCGGGCTGGCAAGACGCTGTGGTTCCGCTTCACCGCCCCGCGCACCGGCCGGATGACCGCCTCCACCTGCTGGAGCTCGGAGGACAACAGCACCGAGTTCGCGGGCGACACCGTGCTCGCGATCTACTCCGGCAGCTCGATCGGGAATCTCAACCGCCGCGGTGGGAACGACGACAACGCGGCCGGCTGCGGGCGCACCGGACTCGACACCTTCGCCTCCTACGCGGGCTTCGACGTGACCGCGGGCGAGACCCTGCGGATCGCCGTCGGGCTCTACGTGGCCCAGGGCTTCGCCGCCCCGCGCGACGGCATCGAGCAGCTCCGGCTGGCCTACGACGAGGCCGTGCCGGTGGCGGAGATCACGAGCGGACCGCCCGCGACGACGAGCGACACGAGCGCCCAGTTCGAGTTCCGCTCGCCCGACGCGGACGTGAGCGAGTTCCAGTGCTCGCTCGACGGCGCCGACTTCACCCGCTGCTCGGAGGCGGGGCGGCAGACCTACGTGGGGCTGGCCGTGGGCGAGCACGGCTTCCGCGTGCGGGCGGTGGACG
>JALZEZ010000444.1 GCA_030861775.1 Actinomycetota bacterium | reverse complement strand
CTACAAGGTCCGGATCGTCGCGCTCAGCAACCGCGGCGACCGGATCATCTCCACGCGCCGCTACAAGCGCTGCAAGAAGGGCCGGCCGCGCACGCGCGTCGAGCCCGGCAAGAAGCGCGGCCGCTAGGCACTGCGGCACGCCCCGGCGAACCGCCGCTACGCTCCGCGAGGGGGATGGGCTCGAGCAAGATCCTGAGCTGGGGGCTCGCGGCGCTGGTCGCGCTGCTTGCGCTGCCCGCGACGGCGAGTGCCGGTCAGGTGATGGCGGGCGCGGCGATCGAGGACGCGTCGTGGCACGTGGGCGCCGCGGCGGGCCAGTACGCGAGCGACGGGACGTTCGCCAGCGTCGAGGGGGGCGATCCGCACCGGCACAGCACGCGCCGCGTGCCCTCGTACGCGATCCAGTCGCGGCTCTCCGCCCGCGCGCTCGTGGTGCAGGGGGCGGACGGCAAGAAGTTCGCGATCGTCAAGAACGACCTCTACATCCCGCAGGACCTGCTCTGGCGGCGCACCGCCCAGATCCTCGAGGGCAAGGGGATCGGGATCGGCCGGCACAACTTCACGATGGCGATCTCGCACAACCACTCGTCGCCGTTCTACTCGTCGACCGCCTGGGGGGTGTGGGCGTTCCAGGACGTCTTCGACTTCCGCTTCTTCGAGTACTACGCGAAGACGATGGCCCGCGCGGTCGAGACCGCGCACAAGCGTATGAAGGCGGTGAAGATCGGCGCGTCGGTCACCAAGTACCGGACCCCGCAGCGAAACCCGATCGGGCCGACCGAGGCCGACGACGGCTCGCCCGCCGGCTACCCGCGCGACTTCACCGACAACGACCTGATCGTGATCCGCTTCGAGGCGCTCGACGGCACCGGCACGGTGGCGAACCTCGTGAACTACGCGGTCCACCCGGAGGACCTCGCCGGCAACGACATCCTCAGCGCCGACTACATCGGGCCGATGGAGCGCTTCGCGGACCGGGCCACGGGCGCGCCGACGATCTACACGCAGGGCGCGGTCGGCACCACCGAGCCGGAGGACACCCAGTGGACGAACCCGCACGAGCGGGCCTACTTCTCGCACCGCCAGTACGGGCAGAGCGAGTGGAAGGGGCGCGGGATCGCCGCGCACATCGTCGACACCTGGAGGGACATCGGCGAGAGCACGCCGGAGGACCCGGGGCGGTTCGTGCCGTTCCGCGAGGACTTCGGCAACGACGACGTGGTGTTCATGGACCGCTGGTTCGCCGGTCCCGCCTCGCATCCGTACCCGGGCGTGTCCTCGTGCCGCACCGACGCCGCCGTGCAGGGCGATCCGCGCGCGCCGCTGGTTGGCCTGCCGGACTGCGAGAGCGCCGGCGGCCAGGCGGGCTTCGACCCGCCGCTGCGCGACCCCGGCGTCTCCACCGACATGATCCAGCAGTTCGGGATCCCGGTGCCGGAGAACTACTCGGCCCCGTCCTACTCGGGGCTCGAGGAGAACGTGAGCGTCCATCTCCAGGCGTTCAAGATCGGCGACATCCTGTTCACGGTCTGCTCGTGCGAGCAGTGGGCGGACCAGTCGCTGAACATCAAGACCCGCACGGACCTCGTCGGCGAGAACCAGTGGAACGGCTTCGACTGGAGCCAGTTCTGCACGCAGAAGGCGGACGGCAACTGGGAGTGCAGGCGGCCGCCGCGCGACAGCACGCTGACGGTCTCGGACGCGGCCTACCAGAAGATGCGCGCGCAGGTGCGCAACGACGCCACCGGCTGGGACGCGCTGAGCTACGTGCCGTTCGCCGAGAGCGAGCCGACCAACCCCGCCGACATCAAGGGCAACTACACCCACGACGACACGCCGGGCGACCCGGAGTCGGTGGTGAACACCTCGCTCGGCTACCGGCTGACGGTCGCGATCGGGATGGCCAACGACTACAACGGCTACATCGCGACCTACCGCGAGTACCAGCGCGGCGACCACTACCGCAAGGCGCTGACCGCGTGGGGGCCGCACTCGAGCGACTACATGTCCACGCGGCTGGTGAAGATGGCCCGCCACCTGCGGCGGATCGGCGACGGCTCGCGCACGGACCCGTACAAGGACGACCCGTTCCCGGTCAACGTGCCCGGCGACAACCCGATCCACGACGAGTGGCCGCCGCTCGGCGGGGCCAAGTCCGGCCCGGACCTCGCCTTCAACGACCAGCGCGCCACCGTGATCGGCCAGTTCGCGGAGAACGGGCTTGCGCAGTACGAGGCCTCGCTGCCCGACGACAAGCCGGCGGCGGTGACGAGCGACGGCCAGCCGAAGGACCTCGAGCGCTTCGGGGCGGCGTTCTTCAAGTGGGTCGGCGGGTCGAACTTCACCGATCAGCCGCGGGTGCGGGTGCAGCGCTTCGACGACGGGCAATGGCGGGACTACGCCGACCAGACAGGCGAGGTCCAGGTGTCGCTCAAGTTCCCGCCGGCGGAGGAGGTGCCCGCCTACCAGGTGCAGGGATCGACGTTCGTCTGGACGGCGCACTTCGAGGCGTTCGCCTCGCGCTACGACCTGATGGACCGGCCGCTGGCCACGCCGGCCGGGTCGTACCGGTTCGTGGTCGAGGGGCACCGTCAGGAGGGCGGCGGGCCCAAGCCGTACAAGCTCACCTCGCGCGAGTTCCTGGTGAAGGCCTGGCCAGGTGTGACGATCGAGGACTTCGGGGTCGGCGGCTTCAGGGTCGGGCCGCGGACGAAGATCACCGGCATCCCGCGCGCGGGCGGCGGGGCCCCGCTCGAAGCCACGCTCGGGCCGATCGACTACCCGGACACCTACTCGTCGCCGATCAAGTTCATCAAGAAGAACCGCCACTTCGTGCGCGACCCGGCGGCCCCGAACGACACCGAGAAGTTCGAGTGGTACTGCCTGTTCCCGGACTCCGACGACGACCCGACAGCGTGCAGCTTCAGGCCGTGGGCCGACGTGGGCGACCTGGCCCGGGTGGTGTTCTCGATCGTCTCGCCGAGCGGCAAGGTGGAGCGCGTGGCGGGACGCCAGGAGGGCGGGCGCTGGGTGCCGGGCCGCGCGGTGCGCTCGAACGAGTCGGTCTACGTCGAGGCGGGCGACGCCTGCGACGCGTTCGGCAACTACAACGGGT
>JALZEZ010000031.1 GCA_030861775.1 Actinomycetota bacterium | reverse complement strand
ACGAGGCGCAGGCGCCGCCCCCGGTGCGCAGGCCGCCGCCGGTGCCGGGCCTCGAGCGCCTGCTCGGCTCCCCGCGCAAGCCCGCCGGGTAGCGTCACCCGCGTGCCCGACCTGATCCTGCCCTACCTGGCGGTGATCGCCGTCCTGACGATCACGCCGGGGCCCGACATGCTGCTCGCGCTCCGCAACGGCATCCGCGGCGGCACCGCCGCCGCGTGGGCCACCGGGCTCGGCTGCTCCGCGGGCATCGCCGTCCACGCCACCTTCGCGGTGCTCGGCCTCTCGGCGATCCTCGCCGCGTCGTCCGAGGCGTTCAACGTGGTGAAGCTGGCGGGCGCCGCCTACCTGGTCGTGATCGGGCTCCAGGCGCTGCTCTCGCGGGGCGAGCGCGACCCGGCCGGGGAGGAGCCCCGCGTGCGCGGCTCCGCCTTCCGCCAGGGCCTCTTCACGAACCTGCTCAACCCGAAGATGGCGCTGCTCTTCCTGACCCTGCTGCCGCAGTTCGTGGCCGGCGGCGAGCCGCGCGTGGCCACCACGGCCGTCCTGGCCGCGATCTTCCTCGTCGTCGCCGTCCTCTGGTGGCGCGTGTTCAGCCTGCTGATCGGTCCGCTCGGCCGCGCCCTGTCGCGCCCGCGCGTGGCCACCTGGTTCGAGCGCGGCACCGGCGCGCTGCTGGTCGGGATCGGCGTGCGCGTGGCGCTCGAGCGCCGCTAGCCCTGCGCCGTCTCCGACAGGAGCCACAGCGCCAGGCAGGTGAACCCCACCATCACGCCGAGCATCCAGTACTGGGAGCGCACGGCCACCGCGGCCCGGTCGTAGAGGGCGAGCGCCCGGTCGTGGGCCAGCGCCAGCGCGGCCACGTGGCCGGCCACGACGAACCCGACCTGGAGGTACCAGAGCGTCTCGGCTGCGACCCACTTCGAGTCGATCCCCCAGTCCGCCCACCCGAACAGGTCCGACCCGCGCCCGAGCGGGTCCGACAGGAGCGCCGGCACGCCCTGGATCTGGAACAGCACCAGGCTCACGTAGTGCGCCAGCACGTAGGCGACCGCGATCGGCACCAGCGAGTGGACGAACGCGTGGGCCAGGCGCCGCGCGCTCATGTCGCCGCCCGCCGTGCGGGCGCCGAGCACGCCCAGCCAGTAGAAGCCGAGCACCACCCCGATCGTCGCGAGCAGGCCGATCCCGCTGGCGATCTGGTCGGCCGCGCGCGTGCCGAACCCGATCGCGTCGAGGGCGTCGAGCAGCGGCGGCGCGAGCGTGTCGCGCCAGAGCTTCCCCACGCTCAGCCCGTCGAAGCTCGTGCTGCCGATCATCACCGCCAGCAGGGGAACGGTCCCGGCGATCGGGCGGAGGCCCGCGAGCCCGGAGAGGAAGCGCCGCCGGCCGACGGCGTCGCCGCGGCGCTCGAGCACGGACAGCCGCGCGAACAGGCCGAAGTAGACCGAGAACGCCTCGCCCCGGTCGAGCCACTCGTCGATCCCGTACAGCGACATGCAGAACCAGGTGACCGCCGAGTAGACGAGCGCGGCGATGGCCAGCGGCCGCGGGTCGGCCCCCACCTCCACGACCAGCTCCATCAGCACGAACGCGAGCAGGCCCGCCGCCGCCGGCCAGTGCCCGAGCCGCTCCGGGTAGTCGTACGGCTCCTCCGGCTCGCGCCCCGCGCGGCGGAACACCCAGCTCACCGCACGGGCCACGGCGCGCCAGGGGTTGAAGGCCCGGAACACGTCCCCGAACAGCACGCTGACCGGCACCAGCGCGACCCAGAACACGACGTACACGAAGGTCGGGACGAGGTTGTCGGCGTCCTCGCCGGCCAGCCCGGCGTAGACGATCAGCCCGAGGAGGAACGCCCCGATCGCCCCGCAGGCGATCTCGACCGGGCGGCTCGCGAGCAGCCGGCCCGCGCGCGGCAGCGGCCGCCACTCCTCGCGCTCGAGGCGCGGCTTCGGCCACAGCACGGCCAGCCCCACGAACGAGAAGAGCAGCACCAGCGCCGCGCCCCAGACGAACAGCCACTCCGGGATCGGCAGGTCGCGCTTCGCCTGGATCCCGTGGGCGAGCGCGGGCTCCGGCAGCGCGGCGACCAGCGCGGCGGCGGCGGCCGCCGGCAGAACGGCGCGGCCCCGGGTCACGGCTCGACCTTCAGCTCGCCGATCTGGGTATGGGAGCCCTCGAGCTCGATCTCGAAGACGCCGGTCTCGTCGGCCCTCACGCGGAACTCGGCGGCCCGCGTGGCGGTGGTGTTCTCGAACACGTCGTAGCCGTGGAGGTGGACCTCCTGCGGCGTCTCCGTGCGCACGCGGAACCGCACGGTGTCGCCCTGCTCGGCCTCGATCGTCTGGATCCCGCCCACCGGCTCTCCGCCGCGCACGCGGATCGTCTGGACCTCGGGCTCCTGCGGCCGCGCCTCGGGCTGGGTCGCGTCCGTCTCCTCGGGCGGCGCCGCCGGCGTGGCTCGCGGCGGGCCCTCCCGGGCGGGCTGCGGCGAGTCGCCCTCGTCCTCCGGGCGCAGGATCAGGAAGGCGGCCACCGCCACCACCGCCGCCAGCACCAGCACGACCGCACGTTGTCGACCGGACACGGCGGTGAGTATGCCAACGCGCGTCCGGGTAATTCCGGGCCTGGATGCCCAGCGCGATCGTCACCGGGTCCGACTCCGGCATAGGCAAGGCCACCGCCGTGGCGCTCGCCCGGCGCGGCTACGACGTGGGCATCACCTGGCACGAGGACGAGGACGGCGCGCGCGACACCGCGCGCGAGGTCGAGGAGGCCGGCCGCCGGGCCGAGGTGCGGCGGCTCGACCTGGCCGACTTCGGCACCGTCCAGCCGGCGATCGGCGAGCTGGCCGACGCCCTCGGCGGCGTGGACGTGCTCGTGAACAACGCCGGGACCGGGATCAACCAGCCGTTCCTCGAGACCGAGCTGTCCGACTTCCAGCACGTGATCGACGTGGACCTGACCGGCCAGTTCCTCGCCGGGCAGGAGGCGGCGCGGCGGATGGTCGCGGCCGGTCGCGGCGGGCGGATCGTGAACGTGACCTCGGTGCACGAGCACGTGCCGCTGCGCGAGGCGGGCCCGTACTGCGCGGCCAAGGGCGGGCTGGGCCTGCTGACCAAGGTGATGGCGCTCGAGCTGGCCGAGCACGGGATCACCGTGAACGCGATCGCGCCGGGCGAGATCACCACGCCGATGACCGGGGCCGAGGACGTCGACCCGCACACCGAGGAGCGGCCGGCGATACCGGCGGGCCGCCCCGGTGACGCCCGCGAGATAGCCGCCTTCGTGGCGTTCCTCTGCACGCCCGAGGCGGCCTACGCGACGGGCGCGTCGATCGTCGTCGACGGCGGGATGCTCCTGATGGCCGCGGTTGCGAATCAGGACTCCGGGTAACCCCAGCGGTACCCCCTCGTCACCCGGGAAAGGAGATCCCAACAATGATCGGTTACCTCATCGCCCTGGCGGTGAGCGGCCTGATCGTCGGCGCGCTCGCGCGCCTGGCGCTCCCCGGCCGCGATCCGATGTCCCTCCTCCAGACCATGCTCGTCGGCATCGCCGGCTCGCTGGTCGCGGGACTCGTCTACTACGCCATCACCGACGACAGGAACGGCATCGGCATCCTGCCGGCCGTCCTCGTCTCGACCGGAATCGTCTACCTGATCCGTCGCTCTCGCGGCGGGACGTTGACGCAGCCGGCGCCGCGGCACGGCTTGGGTCGCGACCGCAGGCCACTGACGCGCTAGGTAGCAGGGACGCCGGCCCCCGCGCGCTCCGGCGTCGTGGGGGCTGGAGCCCGTTCCTCGGCGAGCTTGCGCAGCCGCCGCAGGGACTCGAGGTTGCGCGCCCACAGCACGCGGTCGAGCAGCGGGTTGTGCACCTTCGCCACCGGGCCGCGGATCGGGTACTCGACCATCGTCACGTGCGTGCCGCGACCGCGCGGACGCAGCCGCAGCTCGATCTTCATGACCGCGAACGGGCGGAAGCGCGCCTCGAGCACGAGCTGGCGCGGGCGGTTCGACGCGATGACCGAGGTGGAGTCCTTCAGCCCGATCCCGTACGCGCCCTGCGTGTGGTGGAACTTCGAGCCGGGCTCGGGCCAGTCGCCCTCCACTCCCCGTATCTCGGACGAGCCGACGACCCAGTGCGCGTAGGTCTCGGCGTCGGCGAGCACGTCGAAGACCGCGTCGGGCGGGGCGTCCACGTAGGCGTGGTTCTCGGCCATCTCCCGAGGGTACGGTCCCCGCGCCGCGCGGGATCAGGGGCGCGGGAGCTTCGAGGTGTCAACGACCTCGAAGTTGCTTCCCTCGACCCGCTTCAGGGCACCCAGCTGGTCGTTGTCCCAGCTCTTCGAGGGCGTGCCGGAGATGAACCAGTCCGACCCGTTGTCGGCCACGATCATCCCGTAGCGCTTGAGCGCCTTGAGGATCGCGCGTGCCTGGGGCGGGTAGCCGCTCGTGTCGAAGCTCGCCTTCAGGCGCAGCCGCTGGCCCATCGCCGGGAGGTCGGGGTCGGTGTGGCTCGAGGCGAAGTGGCGGGCGGGGTAGATGTACGCGCGGCGGGTGCGCGAGACCGTGAAGCGCAGGGCGTGGTCGATGCCCTTGCTCAGCTCCTCCGGGCGGGCCAGGCCGGGGAGGATCGGCAGGCCGGCCGCGTCGGCGGAGGTGTGGCCGGCGGGGCGCATGCGGTTGCTGCGCAGGTCGAAGATCGCGCCCGACCCGGCCCGCCACGAGCGGCCGCCGTTGCGCGGGTAGGCGGCGTACAGCTCGTAGAGCTTGCAGTGGTCGCGGTTCACGATGATCACGTGGCGGTCGCCGTCCGAGCTGCGCCCGCCCTCGATCGGGGCGTTCTTCGGGATCGGGTACGGGCCGCGGTCGGACTCGTCGGCGTACTCGAAGCTGACCTTCACCCGCTTCTGGTCGCCGGACACGGTCGTGTAGGGGATGCCGATCGGGCGGCCCTCGTAGAGGCCGGCACCGAAGTCCGGGTGGAGGGTGTCGCCGGCGCCGATGTTCGCGACCATCGCGTCCGAGTTCGGCAGCACCGGCAGCTTGTCCACGCGCTGGTTCCAGTGGCTGCTCGCCGGGAACAGGCGGCACTTCGACGCGCCCTTCACGGGGCGGCCCGACGCGGGCAGGGCCGCGGTGAGGAGGACGGCGATCAGCGCCGCGGCTGCGAGAACATGGCGCATGTAGCCGAGGCTATCGGCGTATCCTCGTCGGACATGCCAGGTCAAGAGGAATCCGACCAGCTTCCGGAGGAGGGCCCGGGCGGCCAGACCCCGGACGACGACGGCGACTCGGGTGCGCGCGACGAGGCCGAGGACCAGGCCGGCGCCGCCGACGAGGACGCCGACGACCAGGAGGATCAGGGCACCGGCAACCCCGCCAACGCCGGCTGATCAGACGCCGAGCCGGCGCCGCATCCACAGGCCGTTGTTGACGGCGAATCCCTCCCAGTCGTTGTTGAAGTAGGCGAAGACCTCCACCTCGCGGCGCCAGCCGTCGAGCCGCTTCGCCCACTCCTCCAGCTCCGTGTCCGAGTAGTTGCCGCGCCGCCCGCGGTGGCCGTAGTGGAAGCGGACGAAGGTCCAGCCGGCGGTCATCTCGTAGCTCTGGAAGGGGCGCTCGGGGTGGTCGCCGATCGTCAGCGCCACGTCGTGCGCGCGCAGGAGGTCGTAGACCTCGGGCACGAACCAGCTCCTGTGCCGGAACTCGAACGTGTGGCGGCCGGGTGGGAGGGCGGTCAGGGCCTCGGCCAGGCGGTCGTCGTCGCGGTGGAAGTTCTCCGGGAGCTGCCAGAGGACGGGGCCCATCTTGGGCGTGGCGGTCAGCGGCTCGACCCGCTCGTAGAACTTCTCGACGCCCGGGCCCATGTTGGTCAGGCGCTTGATGTGGGTCAGGTAGCGGCTGGCCTTCAGCGTGAAGCAGAAGTGGGGCGGGGTCTGCTCGACCCAGCGGGCCACCGCGTCGCGCGAGGCGAGCCGGTAGAAGGTCGAGTTGACCTCGACCGTGTCGAACAGCGTCGCGTAGTGCTCGAGCCAGCGGCTCGGCGGGCAGCCCTTCGGGTAGACCAGCTCACGCCAGCTCTGGTAGTTCCAGCCCGAGCAGCCGACGCGGACCGGCTTCACAACCGCCCTTTGGTCAGACGACCGTCCGCTTGTCCGACGCGTCGAATTGCACCTGCTGGGCGCGCGCCTCGCGGCGGAAGCGCTTCATCCGCAGGATGCGGTTCTGCCGCGCGGCCTGCTCCTTGGTGATCACGAGGCCGATGAAGATCAGCGCGATGGGGGCGCCGACCCACGGTGCGCCGAACGCGAGCGAGCCGACCACTATGCCCGCGGCGATGAGCCCGATGATCGCGAAAGCGATACCCATCTAGCGCCCCTGCTCCTCGGTGGTCTCGAAGGTCTCCTGTGCGTCGCCGGAGCCCTCCACGACCGGGCGCATCTCCGGCGTGGGCTGCTCGGCGGTCACGGTGTCGGCCTCGCCGCCGATCGCGCCGGCCTCGGCAGCGGCGAGGTCCTCCTGCTCGCGCACGGTGGGGTCGTCGGCGGAGGTGTCGGGGATGACGGCCTGCTCGTCGTCTCCGGCGCCCGCGATCGGCTCCTGGGCCCTCTCCTCGGGCTGGTCGGGGCGGGCCTCGGCGGTCTGCTCGGGCGTGGTCGCCTCGGGGGTGGGGGTGACGGTCTGCGTGCCGCCGCCGCGGAGCTTGATCAGCGCGGCGATGGCGCCGCCGAACAGGGCGAGGATTGTCAGCTTGCGGAACATGGTGGGGATTCTCCCAGGAGTGGTTGAAGGGGGGTGTCTAGGTCTACCCGGGCGCGCGGAGGGCGAACCGGCGCGCGTAGCCTAGGGGCGGATGCTCGAGACGCTTCGCCCGATACTGCGTGCGGCCGCGATCGCGGGGTTCACGGTGGGGCTGATCCTCTTCCTGATCAACCCGCCGTCGCTGTCGGGGTTCGAGGGGCTGCTGGTGTGGACGGTCGGCATCGTGGCCGTGGTGCTGATGGCGGCGTGGGCGACCGTGTCGCTGATCGGCCGCGACGCGATGACCGAGGAGGAGGTCGAGCGGCTGGCGGTGCGGGCGGAGGACCTAGCGCGGCGCCCTCCGCCCGAGCGCGACCCGACCGAGTTCGACCTCCTCGTGGCCGAGGCCCTGGACGGGCTGCCGCCGGACGTGCAGGAGCTGCTCTCGCGCGTGCCCGTGATCGTCTCCCACCGCGGCCGCGAGTTCCGCGCCTACGGCCACCACTACGGCGGCCCGTACACGCGCGGCGACTACGAGCACCGCATCGTGATCTACCAGGACACGCTGGAGCGCGACTTCGGCCACGACCCCGAGCTCCTGGCGGCGCAGGTGGAGCGCACGGTGCGGCACGAGGTGGCGCATCACATCGGGTACGGGGAGCCCGGCGTACGGGGGCTGGGGCTCTAGGTCCGCGCGCCCACGGAGGCCGCTCCCGCGGCTAGCCTTCAGCCACCCGGGAGAGGTGTCCGAGTGGCTTAAGGAGCGCGACTGGAAATCGCGTGGGCGGGGTTAACCTGCCTCGTGGGTTCGAATCCCACCCTCTCCGCTGAACGTCTCTAATTCGAACCTTTGACACTCGCTGTTCCGATCGCGTCGACAAGAGACGCTCGGGAAGCCGCTTCTACGCTGGAGTCTGCCGCTGGAACACCAACGGCGTGCAGCAATGTGCTGCCGGAGCTACCTCACGCGCGCGCCCGATGTGCCGGCCATAAGGCCAAGCGTTTCGGCGCGATCATCACAAAGACGGGAACGCGTCAGCGGCATCGAGATGCCGCTGCTGCCGGACTGAGCGGCGCTACTCCGGGCCCCCCGCCGGCTCGGAATCCACGCCGCCATCGTCGCGGACGTACCGGTGGAACTCGGCGACCGTTCCGGCGAAGATCAGGCGCCGGTCGTGCATCGTAATCGTGACCCGCTTGCGCTTGGGATCGTGTTGGGCCAGGAGGTTTGTGATCTCTCCCGCCTCGATCGCTGACCGTCTCGGATCTGCGTCGGCGACGATGTAGATCTCCCCGAGAACCTGGGGGTACCTCGAGAAGAGACGTCTGAGAGGTCCGGCGCGCTGGCCCTCTCGAGCCTGCTTCTCGAGCTCGAGCCGGACTTCCCGGGCGTGCAGGAGCACCTGGAGGGCATGCCACAGTCCAGTCACTGGGCGGTCCGCGAACGCGCTCAGGTCGGCCAGCCATTCCTCGCGGTAGCGCTCGCAGTGCGGCCGGCCGAGCCGGGTCGCCGCCATAACTACCAGTTTGCGGGAAAGGTGCGGGATCCAGCCGCGGACCTCGTCGCTCAGAAGCGACTGAACGACGGGGACGACGACCAAGGTCAAGAAGGTCGCGAGAACGATCCAGGTCATGTGAGCTGATTTCTGGGGGTCGGCTTCCACGATGCTCCCGAGCGCGGCGCGATGCGCGCGAGGTGAGCCTCGAGGGCGTCACGACCTGCGGTGACGCCGTGGGGCGTGAGCCTGTAGAGCCGCCGGCGGGGGCGGCCGACATTCGACGGATCAACCTGCTCCCAGGTGCTCTCCAGCCAGCGCGCGCCCTCCAGTCGGGCGAGAATCGGATAGATCGTTCCGGTCGGAAGACCGGCCTGCCGTGCCACCTCGAGGCCGTACCAATCCGCTGTCGGATCTTCGAGCATTACCGCGAGCAGCCGGAGGGTGGCGGTGGATGGTTGCCGAGAGGAACCCATACTTCGATCTCTATATAGGGTTCCCGTGTGGAAGGTCGAGGAAACGCGGTGCGGTCCGCTCCCCGGTGAGCGAATACTGGGCTCGCAGCTCTCGATCGCGACTCTCCTTCGAGAGGGCGAACGCGCATTGATCTCGATCGGTAGCTGGGCCGCGACGCCCGAACAGCCGGAGACCCAGCAAGCACCAGACCGTCCCTAGGGCCGGCCACCGCTACAGGTTCGTCTGCTCGACCTTGCCGCTCGGGTGGACGCTGACCACGCGAACCGGCTCGTCGCTGGCGCCGACGTAGCGGTGGGGCGTGTTGGCCGGGACCAGTACGAAGTGCCCGGCCGCGACGGTGAGCTCCTCCTCGCCTGCCGTGAACAACGCCGTGTTGCGCTCGACGAGGAACACCTCTGGATATGGATGGAGGTGCAACGGGGTGCCCTCTCCGCGGCCGAACTCCGTCACGTAGAACGAGATCGGTGCCTCGTCGTGGGCCTCGAAGACGGCGACCGCGGGTGTGTACCGCACGTCGTCGATCGGGATGATCCGGGCCATGCGTCGAGCCTAACCGAAGTTGCTGGCGCCCATCAAACCACCGCCCGATGGGGCTGGCGGGACCTCTTTCGACGAGGCGTCCGCGGCTACGCGCCGGTCGCCGGCGGGGCGTAGCGGAGGTTCAGCGCGAGCATGTTGTGCACAGTTCCCTCGATCTCGTGGACCTGGCGGTCCGCCGTGGCGATGTCGACGCTGATCTGAAGCAGCCCGGCCTTGAACGCCTGCGCCTCGTCGGGGGTGCTGCGCGCGTCGAGGAGGTCCGCCACGTCGGTGAGCCCCTGCTGGATCGGCCGTGGATCCGCCTTGTAGCGGGCCATGATGTTCGCACCGTCGGCCACGATCGAGGCGAAGACCTCGCCGATGAGGCCCTCGGTGTGGGCGAAGAGGTCCCTGTTCAGGGTCTCGTTCTCGATCTGGCTGAGGACGCCGTCGGCCTCGCCGATCGCGTCCTGGACCCAGAGCACCGCGAACTGGAGCGTCTCCCATTCCTGGGGCGCGTAGTCGGCGCGTGTCGTCATCAGAGGTCTACTACCCAGGTCTCCTTGGCCGCCACCCTTCCCCGGCAGACGTCGACGACCAGGCCGAGGAACTCCAGGTGGACGCCGTCCGTCGGAGGACAGCTCGGCTTCTCGTTCGCGCGGTACGTGCAGCCCTTCGACGCGCCCGTGCCGCCGTAGGCGTCGCCGGACGAGCTCGTGGCCCGGTGCCCGTAGTACCCGTGCTTGCCGGCGCCGAACTCGTCGATCGCGCCGTCCTCGCAGTAGACGGCGGGGTCGAGCGCGCCCGAGGGGAGGTCGAACCGGACCGCGGCTCCGCCGGCGTCGGTGAAGGTCCCGCGGACGAACTGCCGGTACTCGCAGCAGCCGCACTGGCACTTCGGAGCGCGCGCGACGAAATCCGCCTCCATCTCGAAGGACTCGCTCTTGGCGGTCGCGTCCGTGCTCGAGTTGAGCGGGGCCTCGAATCGCTTGACGCAGCACTGCGACCTCCGCAGCGGCAGGAACTTTCGAAGGCGATCCAGGATGCTGGGGGTTCGCGGCTTGACCCGGAACGGGTCGCCTACCTGGGGCTCCTTGCCGAGGCAGCGAGTCGGCGACAGCGTCTGGGACATCGGGAACGACTTCCGATCGCCCCGGAGCGCGACCACCAGCTCGTCCGGCGGGTTCACCCCCTGCGCGAACGTGAACTCGCCCCGCGCCTGCACCACGCGAAGGGCGCGGACGGGGAGGGGCCCGGGGTCCGGGCTCCCGATCGCCTCGAGGCTTCCCTCGCTGGCGTTCTTGAGCTCCACCACGAGGTCCTCCCTGGTGACGACCTCCGGCGCTGGAATCCCCGCCCCGGTTCGCGACACCCCGACGTTGATCGCGATGGAGACGCGGTGGATGCCGGGCTCGCTCTCCACCGTGGGTATGACCACGAGGCCGGACAGCTTCTGCGGGCGCAACGTGGGCACTGCTTCCTCCCTTCCGGGGCGCTGAGGAACTCCTCGCGCGTAACCTGCCAGGTTCGCGCCCGAAAGTCGAGGGCGGGGCGCGCGGTTCGGCGGCGAGTCGCGCCCTCCACGGACGCGACCCGGACGATCGACCTCGGCCCTACCGAGTCACGACGCGAGATCCGTCACGGCGGTTCCGCTCCAACTCCCGCTCCGACGGTCGTGACGGTCATCACGAGGGCGATGGAGCTGACCGCCAGCCGGCGGCCTTCCTCTACTCCCCGCTGCGCCACCACTTCGAGCAGAGCATGCAACGTGGCCCACCGGCTCGACCGCTACGACGCGGGCCGGCGGATGGACTTCGACAGCGCCGGCCCGGAGGCGATCGCGGAGGAGATCGGCCGCCCCGTGACCGGTCGAGACGGACGGCGCCCGCCGCGCGGCGGAGAGGCTGGCCGAGCTGCTCTGAGGGCGCCGGAGCGGGCGGGGGGTCGAGGCACCCCCCCGACTAGACTCGCGCCGGATGGTGCTGGGGGGCGACACGAAGGCCGTCCTGCTCGGCGCGGGCGCGATGTTCCTGCTGGCCCTCGTGCTCGGCGTCTGGAAGTTCCGGCAGATGGCCACGCCGCCGGACCACACGTCGCACCCGTACGTGGACATCGCCCACCGGGCCGCGCTCCTCTACAGCTTCGCCACCCTGCTGATCGCCGCGTTCGTGCAGTTCAGCGGCTGGAGCGAGCTGGTCGACGTCCTCGCCGCGGGGGTCCTCTACTTCTTCTTCGTGGGCGCGGTGGGCGGCTACGTCTACCACGCGTGGCTCCAGGACACCGACAACCAGTTCCGCGACCCGTCGCCGTCGCGGGCCGGCCTGCACGGGTTCATGACCGCCCTGACCCTCGGCGAGATCGGGGCGTTCTCGGTCCTGCTGGCGGGCTTCGTCGACGGCCAGGTCGTCTAGCCGTCCGTGGCGTACGAGGGCCAGGAGATCCGCGCGCCGGACGGCTTCACCCTGCGGCTGGTGACGCTCACGCCCGACCTGCTCGAGATGGACGCCTCGTACCCGGGCACCGCCGGCTTCCCGCCCGAGCACCTCCACCCGCACCAGCGCGAGCGCTTCGAGGTGCTCGAGGGCACGGTCCGCGCGATCGTCGCCGGCAGCGAGCGCGTGTACGGCGCCGGCGAGTCGTTCGACGTCCCTCAGGGCACCGCGCACCAGATGGCGGCCGAGGGCCCGGCGCGCGTCAGGTGGCAGGTGCGCCCGGCCCTCCGCACGGCCGAGTTCTTCGAGCGCCTCTACGGCTCCGGCCCGGGCAGCGCCCGCGAGCTGGGCGCCGCCTTCCTGACCGAGTTCGCCGACGAGATCCGCCTCACGCCGTAGCCCCGGGGGGGGCGAATTTCCGCGCTGTCCTGCCTAAAGGCCACAGTGGGGCCCCAGGGCAGGACAGTGGAGGAGACGATCGCTCGGATCGCGAGCGCTGCGTATGGCGTGGTCACGCGAGCCGCGCTACTGAGGGCTGGAATCTCGGCGAAGGAGATCAGGTGGCGAGTGCGGATCGGTCTCCTGATCCCGGTGTACCGGGGCGTATACCGCGTCGGGCACACGGCTCCGAGCGTCGAGGCGCGGTACATCGCGGCGGTGAAGGCGTGCGGGCCGGGGGCGGTCCTGAGCGGGCTCGCGGCGGCGTACCTGTACGGGCTCGTCAAGGGCGAGCCGCCGCCGCCCGAGGTGATCGCGCGGACGGAGCGGCGGATCGAGGGCGTCGCGACGCGGCGCTGCCGGCGCCTCGACCGCCGGGACACCACGACCTACCGAAGGATCCCGACCACGACGGTCCCCAAGACCCTCGTCCTCGTCGCCGCCGTTCTCGACCCCGAAGCCCTCGCCCGCGCGTGTCACGAAGCGGGCGTGCGCCACCGCACGACCCCCCGGCAGGTCGAGTCCGTGCTCGAGCGGTGCCCTAACACCAGGGGCGCCACGAGCCTCCGCGCCGTCATGCGCGGCAACGCAAGGGTCACCCTGAGCAAGCTCGAGCGCGAGTTCCTCGCGCGGCTGCGAAGCGCGGGACTCCCGCTCCCCCAGACCAACCGCCCGGCCGGCGGCCGCCGTGTGGACTGCCGCTGGCCCGAGCACCGCCTGACGGTCGAGCTCAACAGCTACACGTTCCACAACTCCCGCCACGCGTGGGAGCAGGACCAGCGCCGAGCACGCGAGGCGCGGAAGCGCCGCGACGAGTTCCGGAGCTACACGTACGCCGACGTGGTTGAGGATCCGCGCCAAATGCTCGTCGAGCTGGAGCAGTTGCTGCCGGGACCCCTCTAGCCTCCCGGCCGTGGGACTCGCGCGAAGGACGGCGGCCGCCGTGCTGCTCTATCTGCTGCTGTCGGCGCCGGCGCTCGCCGACCCCTTCCAGCTCACCCCCACCGGCGACGGTCCCGACGTGGCCGTGGACGGCAACGGCACCGGCCACTTCGTCTGGAACCAGCCCAGCGCCGAGGGGTCGGACGTCACCGTGTACTGCCAGGTACCGCGCGGCGGCACCACCTGCGCGCGCTTCGAGAACCTCATCCCCGCGGGCGAGAAGCTGTTCGACCCGGGCTCCGGCCCGCGCGTGATCCTCGCTCCGGACGGCCGGATAATCGTGGTCGCGCCGCGCTGCTGCTCGCAGGTGTGGCGCTTCGTGTCGAGCGACGGCGGGCAGACCTTCGACTCGCGGCTGATCGGCGACCTCGCCGGCACGCGCGACTGGACTGCCCTGCTCGGCCCGGGCGAGCGCATCTCGCTGGGCATCAGCGGCGACTACCAGGCCGCGCCGATCGACGGCTCGACGACCGCGAAGGCCGAGTTGATGGACGGGTCCGTGCAGGGGACGGCGCTGGCCTTCGTGGACCCGAGTACCCCGCTGATGGTCTCCACCCCCGACGGCAACCGCAACCTCGCCTGGCGCAAATACAACGGCAGCGGGGACCACAACAACGCGGCGAATTGGTCCGCTACCCAGCCAATAGGCCCAGGTACCGACCCGCACCTGACGACCGGACCGAAGGGCACGTACCTCTTCTCCGAGGAGGGCGCAGCGAGTAACGCGGCGTACGTGGTGCGGAGGTGGAACGGCGCCGGCTTCGACCCCCCGCTGACCACGGTGATCGCCCCCGGCGGCTCCCAGCGCCAGCCGGGCTTCCACCAGGACCCGAGCGGCAACTTCCACGCGGTCTGGGGCAGCAACGAGACCATGCCGCAGCGCCTCTTCCACTCGAGCTCGAGCGACGCCGTCAACTGGAGCGAGCCGCGCGAGATCGCCCCCTACAGGGAGTCGGGCTACTTCCACAACCGGATCGCGGCGATCGGCCCCGCGGACGGCTTCGCGGTCAGCGACGAGAACTCCCCGGGTACGGTCGTGGCCGCGCCGCTCGCGCCGAGCGCCGGGCCGGTGGAGCGGCCGGACACCGACGAGTGCCGCACCAAGGCGGAGTTCAAGCCGGTGCGAGCCCTCCTGCCGGAGGGCTGCTTCGGGCGGGTCGGGGGGCGCCTGGAGACCACCCGCGCGATCAAGGTGAACGGGCTCCAGGTCGAGCCCCGCGCGGGCGCGAGGATCGTGATCGACGAGGCCAAGCGCCGCATCAGCTCGAAGGGGCTGGTCACGGTGCGCGCCGGGATCATCCCGGTGCACGTCGGCAGCCTCGACTGGTCGATCCCCGCGGACGGCAAGGTGCGCGTGGCGAGCTTCGACCTCGACGCCGCCGACGGCAAGCTCTTCGGCTTCCCGCTGGTGGGCAGCGCGACCGTAGACCTCGAGGACTTCACCACCGCGATCGCCGCCCACGTCGGCCTGCCGAAGTTCCTCGGCGGCGTGACCGGCGACATCACCCTGCGGACCGACAACGAGAACGGCCTGCGCCTCGACGGCCTCGTCATCAAGGTGCCGAGCGCGCTGATCGGGCCGGTACAGGTGAAGGACCTGGTGCTGACCTACCTGGCCGCCGGCAGCGTCTGGCAGGGATCGGCCACGCTGCTCCTGCCGCCGAGCCCGCCCGGCCCGCGGCTTGACGCGGCGATCGGCTTCCGCGAGGGCGGCTTCGACTACGGCCGCGGCGAGTACACGTTCACGAGTCCCGGCCTGGCCCTGGGCGCCGGCGTCTTCCTCAACAAGATCCGCTTCGACGTGAGCCTTCAGCCGCCGCCCACCCGCATCGGCGGCGGGGTCACGCTGAGCGCCGGCCCGACCGTCGCCGGCCAGAAGGCGCTCGGGATCGAGGGCGACATCGTCTACACGTTCCCGAACCCGCCCAACCCCGCGGTCCTGCGCGCGGACGGCACGGCCACGCTCAGCTCGATCCCCTTCCTCAAGGCCTTCGCCGAGTACCGCTCGAACGGCTATTTCGCGTTCGGGGCCGACCTCGACTACTTCTTCGTGAAGGACCTGGTCGGGATCAGGGCGGGCGTGAACGGCTGGTTCACCAGCAGCGCGTTCAACATCGAGGGCAAGGGAACGATCTGCGTCGGCTACTGCTTCGACGCCGAGGCGGTGCTGTCCAGCGAGGGGACGGCCGCGTGCGGGCGCGTCACGATCTGGAAGAACGAGGTCTCGCTCGGCTTCGGCTACAAGTGGGGCGGGCCGCTGAGCATCATGTTCCTGTCCTGCGACGTGGGTCCGTTCCGCGCGGTGGCCGCGGCCCAGGCGGACGGCGAGCGCGAGTTCACGCTGGACCCCGGGCTGCCGGTGGCGACGGTCGCCTTCAAGGGCACGACCGCCCCGCCCAAGGTCGTGCTCGAGGGGCCGGCCGGCGAGCGCGTCGAGACCCCGCCGGAGGCCGACGGCAAGGTCCTGGACGAGAGGTTCCTCCTGTTCCAGAACCCGGACGACCGGACGACCTACGTGGCGATCAACCGCCCCAGCGCCGGACGCTGGAAGGCCACCGTGGCCGGCGGCGCGATGGGCACGCCGCGGCTGGACGTCGGCGCGGCCCAGATCGAGGACGTGCGGGTGGCGCGCGGGCTCCCGCAGCCGTCGGTCAAGGCACGGGTGGGCGGCCGCGGCTATGCACGCCGGCTCACCTACAGCGTCAAGCGGATCGAGAGCCAGCGCGTGCACTTCGAGGAGGTCGGGCCCGGCGTGGGGCGGCGGATCGGCACGGTCACGGGCGGCCGCGGCACGCTCAGGTTCAGCCCCGGCGACGGCCCGCGCGGCAGGCGCCGCATCGTCGCGCTGGTGGAGCAGAACGGCACTCCGCGCGAGACCCTCACCGTGGCCACCTACACGG
>JALZEZ010000180.1 GCA_030861775.1 Actinomycetota bacterium | reverse complement strand
GGCTCAGACGGGCTCGGGGCGGGAGCCGCCGCCGCGCGTGCCCGCGCTGCTCCCGCGCGCGAGCTGGCGCTGGATCACGGCGCCGACCAGCTTCACGACCGCGCCCTCGCCCGACACCGTCACGTGACCGTGCTCGTAGGCCTCCACCCAGTGCTTGAGCTGCCCGTCCTTCGCCAGCTCGTTGAAGTGCGAGCGCGGGATCGAGACCTCCACCCGGGCGTCGCCGGCCGGGTCGCGGGCGATCTTGGGGCCGGGCACCTCGACCCGCCAGACCGGCGCGTCGTGGCCGCGGGCGCGCAGCTCGAGCCGCACCACGACCTTCAGGTTCTTCAGGGCGGGCACCTCGTCGGTGAACTGCTGGATCGCCTGCGCTATCAGGGCGCGGGTGTCGGCGGAGCTCATCGCGCCGGAGACTAGCCGGTCGCGTCCGAGGGCTTCCGGCGCAGGGCCAGGGCGAAGGGGATGGCCAGCACCACGAAGAGGGCCGCCACGCGGAAGGCGTCGGCGAAGGCGTCGCGGGCGTCGTCCGGCGAGGTGGGCGGGCCGTGGCCCTCCAGCACCGCCACCAGCACGGCCACGCCGAGCGCGAAGCCGAGCTGGCGGGACATGTTCACGATCCCCGAGCCGAGTCCGAGCTCCTGGCCGCGGACCGACCCCATCGCCCCCACGTTGATCGCCGGGAAGGCGGCCCCCATGGCCGCGCCGGTGAGGACGAGCGGGCCGAGCACGCGCAGGTAGTCGGGATCCGCCGGCGCGGTGCCGAACCAGACGAGCCCGGCCGCCATCGCCACGAGCGCTGGGATCCCGAGCGCGCGCGGCGGCACACGGTCGGCGAAGCGGCCGACGACCGGCGCCACGAGCAGGCCCATGACGGGCACGGGCGTGATCGCCAGCGCGGCCTCGAGCGCGCTGTAGTCCCACAGGTTGGTGAGCATCAGCACGGCGACGAAGAGCTGGCCCATCACGCCGACCGCGAACAGCAGGAAGGTCACGCACGCCCCCACGAACTGACGGTTGCGGACCAGGCCCGCCGTGAGCATCGGGAAGCGCCCGTAGCGCTGGGAGGCGCCGAAGCCGGCCGCCAGGACGACCGAGGCGGCGAACAGGCCGACTATCAGGGGCGAACCCCAGCCCGCGTCGTTGGCCTCCACCAGCCCGTAGGTCAGGGCGAGCACCGCGGCGGCGAGCAGGGTCATGCCGATCGTGTCGATCCGGCGGCCGGCGTCGAGGTCGTAGGTCTCGGGCATCACGCGCGCGGCCATGACGATGCCGGCCACGCCGATCGGCACGTTCACGAGGAAGATCCAGTGCCAGCTCGCCACCTCGAGCAGGACGCCGCCGAGCGGCGGCCCGACCGCGGCGGCGGAGTTGGCCACGACGGCCAGCAGGGCCAGCCCCAGCCCGCGCTGGTGCGGCGGGAAGATCAGCGTGGTCAGCGCCAGCGCCAGCGGGGCGAGCACGCCGGCGCCGAGGCCCTGGAGGGCGCGGAAGGCGATGAGCTGGTCGATCGAGCCGGCGATGCCGCAGAGCAGCGATCCCAGCGTGAAGATCGCCAGCCCGATCAGGAAGAAGCGCTTGCGCCCGAACTGGTCGGCGAGGCGGCCCATCGAGACCAGGACCACCGCGAACACGATGTTGTAGGCGTTGAGGACCCAGGAGACCGTGTCCACGCCCGCGTCGAGCTCGTCCTCGAGCGTCGGGATCGTGATGTTCACGATCGTGATGTCGATCAGGGCCATGAACAGGCCGACCATGGCCACGGCCCAGATCCGCCACTTGCGCGCGTAGAGCTCCTCGGCGGGCGGGTTGCGCCTGGTCACACGAGTTCCCGGTCGTGCTCGTGGCTGAGCAGCCGGCGAGCCTCGTCCGGTGTGAGCCAGCGGAGCTCGTCGACCTCACGGGTCGGCTCGAACTCCCCGCTCAGGGGGGTCATCTCCCAGTAGCGGACGAGCTTCTCGCGCCCCTTGCGGTCGCGGTAGGTCGCCGACGCGGCCTCCTCCCCCAGCTCGCACACGAGCCCGGTCTCCTCCCGGACCTCGCGCAGCGCGGCCTCCTCGAAGGTCTCGCCCTCGAAGAGCTTGCCCTTGGGCAGCGTCCAGTCGTCGTACTTCGGGCGGTGGATCACCGCCACCCGGCCGCCGCGGCGGACGATGCCGCCGGCTGCGTGGACCTCCCCGCTCAGATCTTGTTCCGCTCGAGGAGCTTCTTCCCGATCACCATGCGCTGGATCTCGGAGGTGCCCTCGCCGATCAGGAGCAGCGGCGCGTCGCGGTAGAGCCGCTCGATCTCGTACTCCTTCGAGTAGCCGTAGCCGCCGTGGATGCGGAAGGCGTCCTCCACGACCTCCTTGCCGGTCTCGGAGGCGAACAGCTTGGCCATGCCGGCCTCGAGGTCGGAGCGCTGGCCGGCGTCCTTCATGCGGGCGGCCTTCAGCGTGAGCAGGCGGGCGGCCTCGACCTTGGTGGCCATGTCCGCCAGCTTGAACTGGATCGCCTGGTGCTTGGCGATCTCCTTGCCGAAGGTCTTGCGCTCCTGCGAGTAGCGCAGGGCCAGCTCGAGGGCGCGCTGGGCGATGCCCACGCCGCGGGCGGCCACGTTCACGCGGCCCACCTCCAGCGCGTCCATCATCTGGATGAAGCCCTGGCCCAGCCCCTCCTCGCCTCCGAGGATGTTCTCGGCCGGGCAGCGGTAGTCGGAGTAGACGAGCTCGGTGGACTCGACGCCCTTGTAGCCCATCTTCTTGATCTTGGGCGGGATCGTGAGGCCGGCGTGGTCGCCGCTGTTCTCGGGCTCGCCCGGCTCCTTCTCGGTGATGAAGCAGGTCATGCCCTTGTAGGGCGGGTCGGCGTCGGGGTCGGACTTGGCCAGCAGGAAGACCACGCCCGACATCAGCCCGTTCGTGACCCACATCTTCTGGCCGTTGATCACCCAGTGGTCGCCGTCCTGCTTGGCCCGGGTGCTGATGGCCTGCACGTCGGAGCCCAGCCCCGGCTCGCTGAGCGAGAACGCCGCGCGGATCTCCCCGGTGGCCATCCGCGGGAGGAACTTCTCCTTCTGCTCGTCGGTCCCGAACTTCATCAGCAGGTAGGAGCCGATGAAGTGCGTGTTGACGATGCCCGAGATCGAGATCCAGCCGCGCGAGAGCTCCTCGACGATCATCGCGTAGGTCGTCAGGTCGAGCCCCATCCCGCCGTACTCCTCCGGGATGGTCACGCCGAACAGCCCGAGCTCCTTCATCTGCTCGACCACGGCGGTGGGGAACTTGTCCTCGTGGTCGTGCTCCTCGGCGATCGGGATCACCTGCTCGTCGACGAACTGGCGCACCATCTCGGTGATCGCCTTCTGCTCGTCGGTCTTCTCCAGATACGGGGTGGCGACGGCCATCTGGCTCCTCGTTCGGCGGCGTTGACTGGCGAGTCAGTCTACTGCGGGATATCGGGGCAGAACTGGGACATGGGCCGCCTCGTCGCAGCCGTATCCGTCGCTCTCGCGGCCGCCGTCGGCGGGTGCGGCGACGGCGACGGCGGCGGCGACCCGGCGCCGGGCGAGCTCGCGCTGTACCGGGCGAAGACCGCCATGAACCCGGTCCGCGATGTCGTCACGACGTCCGGCGACGGCGGCGAGCAGCGCGTCGCGATCGGCGGCAGCGCGGAGTCGGACGTGGTGCCCACGCTGTTCACGCAGCCCTCCTGGTCGCCCGACGGGAACCGCATCGCCTTCGCCGGCCAGAGCCGTGGTGACGCGGAGCGCGAGGGGACGGAGGACGAGACGGACCGGTCGGACGTGTACGTCGTCGGCGCCGACGGCGAGGGGCTGCGGCGGCTGACCTCCACGCACGACGCCGGAGCTCCGGTGTGGTCGCCCGACGGCCGGGCGATCGTCTTCAGCCGCCGGCGCGGGGACGCATTCGCCGGCAGCGCCTCGCTCTGGTGGGCTCCCGCCGGCGGAGGGACCGCGCGGCAGATCACCGGCTGGAGGAAGAGGACCACCGACAGGCCGGGCTCGTTCTGGCGCTCGGGTGACGCCCTGGCCTTCACGCGCGGTACCTGCGCGGACCGCTACTGCGCGGAGCGGCGCACGGCCGTCTTCACGATCGCTCTCGACGGCTCCGGCGAGCGCCGCCTCCTCGACGACGCCTCGGACCCGGACGTCTCCCCCGACGGCCGCCGGCTCGCGTTCGTCAGCGACCGGGACGCCAACGGAAGCCTCAGCTACGGCGACCAGGAGTCGCCCGCGACCGAGCTGTACACCGCCGACGCGGAAGGCGGGTCCGTACGGCGTCTGACCCGGACGCGCGACGTGAACGAATGGGCGCCCGACTGGTCGCCCGGCGGGCATCGGATCGCCCTGCAGCGCGGAAGGGTTACCGGCAACGCGGAGGGGATGAGCGTCCTCCAGATGAACGCCGACGGGAGCTGCGAGCGCCCCGTCCTGGCCGACCCGAAGCTCGACGTCTGGTACTCCGGGCCGGAGTGGCGACCGGGCGACCGCGCGCGGCCGTCCGGTGCCCTCGAGTGCTAGCTACACGGCGCCGCAGCCACGCGGGGGGCGGCGCGGCTGCGGCTGGGGGGACTGACGTCTAGAGGCCGGCGGGGTGCCGGACCGTGAAGCCGTTGGGATTGCGCGGCTTGCCCCAGCGCGGGCCGCTGCCGGGGGCGCCGCCCCACTTGGCGACGTAGCGGTCGCGGTAGCCGGTGTCGAGCCGCAGGCCGGCGATCACCACGTAGGCGTGGCCGCCGTGGGCGTAGACCGTGATCCACTTGCCCTTGCCCGGAGCGCCCCAGCCCATGAAGCCGGTCGAGTCGAGCGGGGTGGTGCGGAGCAGTCCGGCCTTGATCAGCGCGTAGGAGACCGTGCCGGAGCAGTCGTAGCCCGTGTCCTCGACGCGGGCGTGGCCGCCGCCGTACTTGTACGGCCTGGTCACGATCCTGTTGGCGGCGGCGATCGCCTTCTTGACGGCCGGAGGCGCGTTCTCGGGGGCGATGGCCTTGCCGTTGACGACCCGGGCCTTATGCGGCGGGGGCTCGTACTGCGCGCCGCCCGTGGACTGGGCGACGGCGCTCCCCGGCAGGAGGCAGATGGCCGCGAATACGGCGGCAAGCAGCGTTGTCTTAGCGCGAGTAAGCATTCTCTTTCGTCCGCCTGCGGGGTTAGCTGACGGGCTGGCGCTGAAAGAGCTCGCGCCTCTCCTCTAAGAGGAGACTCGCCCCAAACAACTCGGTTCCCCCGCTCCGCTGGCTGCGGATTCGGCGTGCGCGCCACCGTAGCAGACGGTGGCAACGGAACTTTCACTCGGCCTTATATCCCTTGACCTTTAGGCCCTAAACGCGGAATCCGCTTGCTAGAGCCGAAAGCTACAAGTTATGGCGCTCCTCATAACGGACGTAACCCATGCAGGTAGCCGTACGATCCGCGACCGTGACATGCATCTCGCAGACTGAGGCAGTCCGGTGAATTTCGCCCGCGAGGTGGTCGACTCCGCGCCCCCGGGGCGGACGGCGCTGCTGGAGCTGGCCCGCGACGGCTCGCGGCGCGAGATCGGCTTCGGGGAGGTGGCCGGCCGCTCGGCGCGGCTGGCGGGCACGCTCGCCGCGCGCGGGATCGGGGCCGGGGACGTGGTGATGACGGTGGTCGGCAACCGGCCGGAGTGGGTCTACGCGATGGTGGCCTGCTTCCGGCTCGGGGCGGTGGCGCTGCCCTGCACCGAGCAGCTCCGCCCGGGGGACCTGCGCAAGCGGATCGACGCGGTCGAGCCGCGGCTCGTGATCGCCGACGAGCGCGACCTCGACTCCGTGCGCGAGAGCGGGTTCGGCGGCCCCGTGCTCTCCGTTCCGGACGAGTCGCTGTTCGACGCCCCGCCCGCCCCGGCCGCGGAGCTCGCGCCGGCCGACCCGGCCCTGATCACGTTCACCTCCGGTACCGCCGGCGAGCCCAAGCCGATCCGGCACGGCCAGCGCTACCTGGGCGGCCAGGCCGTGCAGGCCGAGCACTGGTTCGGGGCGCGTCCGGGCGACCTGTGCTGGTGCACGGCGGCGAGCGGCTGGTCGAAGTCGGCCCGCAACGTCTTCATCGCCCCCTGGCTGCGGGGGGCCTCCGCGGTGCTGCACGACGCCCGCTTCGATCCCGAGGAGCGCCTGGCCGTGCTGGAGCGCGAGCGGGTGGACGTGCTGTGCATGGCGCCCACCGAGTACCGGGTGATGGCGAAGCGGATCGAGCTGCGGCCGGTGGCGTCGCTGCGGCACCTGGTGGCGGCCGGGGAGCCGCTGAACCCCGAGGTGGTCCGGGCCTGGCGCGAGGCGACCGGCCGCGAGATCCACGACGGCTACGGCCAGACCGAGACCGGCGCGCTCACCGGCATGCCGATCGGGCCGCCGGTCCGGCCCGGCTCGATGGGCGTCCCGCTGCCGGGATTCCGGCTCTGGATCGAGGACGGCGAGCTGTGCGCCGACCCCTCCACCGTCCCCACCTTCTTCCTCGACGGCGGCTCCGGCACCTGGCGCACGGGGGACCGCGTGTCGCAGGACGAGGACGGCTACCTCTGGTTCGAAGGGCGCTCCGACGACGTGATCATCTCGGCCGGCTACCGGATCGGGCCCTTCGAGGTCGAGTCCGCGCTGGTCTCGCACCCCGCGGTGGCGGAGGCGGCCGCGGTGGCCGCCCCGGATCCCGAGCGCGGCTCGGTGGTGCGGGCGGTGGTGGTGCTGCGCGACGGCGTGGCCGGGGACGAGGGCCTGGCCCGCGAGCTCCAGGACCACGTCAAGGCGGAGACCGCCCCCTACAAGTACCCGCGGATCGTGGAGTTCGCCGACGCCCTGCCGAAGACCGCGAGCGGGAAGATCAGGCGGGCGGAGCTGCGGGGCGAGGCCCCGGGCTAGGCCGGCCGGCGGTCGCGCGGCGAGAGCAGCTCGCTCAGGCGCGCGGCCTCGACCCGCGAGTTCGCGTGGCGCTCCACGAA
>JALZEZ010000443.1 GCA_030861775.1 Actinomycetota bacterium | reverse complement strand
GCCGTGGCCGTCTGCGGCGGGCTGTCGGTCGTGTACCTGTTCTTCGCCGCCTTCGGCGCCATCGACATCGAGGAGGCGCTCGGCGCCACCGCGGTGGCCGTCGTGATGGGCCTGGTGTGGCTCGGCGGCTACTTCGTCCGCCACCGCCAGGCGGCGGGGCCGGACGCGCAGATCACGACCCGCCGCGAGCAGGAGCGGCGCGGGTTCTGACGCCGCACGCCGGCCTCTACCGCCGCGCCACGGCGACGGCCCTGGTGCTCGCCCCCGCGCTGTTCCTGGCGGACAACCTGCTCCACCCGAAGGAGTACGCGCGCGGGAACGAGGCCGAGCAGCTCGCCGAGATCGCTGACCACTACACGCGCTGGCAGGTGGCCCACCTCCTCGCGTTCCTGGCGATCATCGGCTTCGCCGTGGCCGCGCTCGGCCTGGCCTTCCTGGTACGGCGGCGCCGGCCCACGGCGGGGCTCGCGGGAGGGGTGCTCGCCATGCTCGGGCTGCTCTCCTTCGCCTCGATCGTCGCGCTCGACGGCTTCACCTGGGGCGTGCTGGGCGAGGTCTCGGCGCGGGGCGGCGACCCGCGCGTGGCCGAGCTGGCCCTGCACGACGTCCAGCAGTCCGAGTGGTCGCTCCAGTTCTACGTGCCGGCGCTGGCGTTCGCGCTGGGGATGGTCACGCTCGCGGTCACGGCAGCCCGCTCCGGGGCCCTGCCCGCGCCGGCGGGCTGGCTGTTCGCGCTGGGGTCGGTGCTGGTCGGCACCGAGGGCCTGATCGTCTCGAACGCCTACTACGTGACCGGCTCGGCCGTGATGCTGGCCGGCGGCGTGGCCGTGGCGCTGTCCCTCTGGCGCATGTCGGACCCGGAGTTCGCCGGCGGCGGCGGGGCGATGCGCAGGTAGTGCCCGAACGACCAGTCGACGAAGCGCTGCGTGCCCATCGCGCGGATCATCGGCCCGAGCAGGCGCGGCGGCACGCGCGGCACCAGGCGCTGGACGCGCAGCATCCAGCGGAACTTCCACTCGTGCTCGGCGCTGAAGTCGTGGTAGCGGCGCAGGGCCTCGTCGCGGCTGCGGCGCCCCTCGACCACCGCGCGCAGCTCGCGCCCGCACGCGATCCCGAAGTGGAAGGCCGTGCGGATGCCCTCGGCTGTCAGCGGCAGGCAGTGGCCGGCCGAGTCGCCGGCGAAGAAGATCCCGTCCTCGGTGGCGTCGCGCAGCTTGTGCGGGATCCAGTTGCCCTGGTAGCGGATCGGGTCGCGGTCCAGGTCCTCCGCCAGCAGCACGGTGGTGTCCTTCACGTGGAAGCGGGGGTCGAACGAGCCCACGCCCACGCGCACCTCGTCGCGCGCGGGGAAGCTCCAGCCGTAGCCGGCGGGCACGTAGCGGCGGTCGATCCAGATCTCGAGGTCAGGGGAGGAGCCGCCGGGGTGGACCTCGAGCCCGCGCGAGAGCGGCGCGTCCGGCGGCTGGTAGCCCTCGCGCGCGAGAACGCGTCGCCAGCCGAGCGCATCCACGATCAGAGACGAACTCAAATCGCCGCGGTCGGTGTGGACCACGTCGCCGGTGCGCCCGTCGACCTTCGCGGTCTCGAACTCGGCGTCGCACTGGGCGAACAGCAGCCGGCACAGCTCGCGGTAGTCGAAGGTGGAGAACGTGAAGGGGAGGTCGTAGCGGCCGGTGGCGTGCGGGGTGTGGATCACCAGCTCGGAGAAGGTCTGGCGGATCGAGGGGCCGAGTCCGAGGGCGGTCAGCCAGTCGGTGGGCGCCGCGCAGGCCGAGGTCTGGCGCTCGCCGATCTCGTAGCGGTCGATCAGCACGGTCCGGGCGCCGCTGCCGGCCAGCTCGCGCGCGACGGTGAGGCCGGCGAAGCTCGCCCCGCAGACCAGGACGTCGTAGTCGCCACCGAGCGGCGTGCGCTCCGCCCCTCGCTTGGTAACCCGCTTCGGCATGGGTCCTGAGCGTACCTTGCCGCTAGTCTTGCGCCCCGTGCCGGAAGGAGACACGCTGACCGCTGAACCGCGGGCCGTCGAGGGCTCGAACGGCCTTCTGCTCGAGATCGACGGGCAGATCGTCCCGAACTACGACGCCACGATCGTCCCCTTCAGCGAGGGCGACGTCGTCAGCGGCCAGGTGGTCCGGATCGACAAGGACGAGGTCCTGGTCGACATCGGCTACAAGTCGGAGGGGGTCATCCCCTCGAACGAGCTCTCGATCCGCAAGTCGGCGAACCCGCACGACGAGGTCGAGCTCGGCGAGGAGGTCGACGCGCTGGTCCTCACCAAGGAGGACCAGGACGGGCGGCTGGTGCTGTCCAAGAAGCGCGCCCGCTTCGAGAAGGCCTGGCGCAAGATCGAGGCCGCGGCCGAGTCCGGCGAGCCGGTCGAGGGCAGCGTGATCGAGGTGGTCAAGGGCGGCCTGATCATCGACCTCGGGGTGCGCGGCTTCCTGCCCGCCTCGCTGGTGGACATCCGCCGCGTCCAGAACCTCGACGAGTTCCTGGGCCAGATGATCGAGTGCAAGGTCATCGAGCTGAACCGCTCGCGCAACAACGTCGTGCTCTCCCGCCGCGCGGTCCTCGAGGAGGAGCGCAAGGAGGTCCGCCAGCAGATCCTCGACCGCCTCCAGCCCGGTCAGGTGGTGGAGGGCGCGATCTCGAACATCGTGGACTTCGGCGCCTTCGTGGACCTCGACGGGATCGACGGCCTGATCCACATCTCCGAGCTCTCCTGGAGCCACGTGAACCACCCGTCCGAGATCCTCTCGATCGGCCAGGTCGTGCCGGTCAAGGTGCTCGACATCGACCGCGACCGCCAGCGCATCTCGCTCGGCCTCAAGCAGACGCAGGAGGACCCGTGGCAGCGCGTGGTGGACACCTACGCGCTCGGCGACGAGCTCGAGGGCAAGGTCACCAAGGTGGTCAGCTTCGGCGCGTTCGTGGAGATCCTCGACGGGGTCGAGGGCCTCGTGCACATCTCCGAGCTCGCCCAGCACCACGTCGAGAACCCGCGCGAGGTCGTGAACCAGGGCGACGTGATCCGGGTGAAGATCCTCGAGATCGACTCCGAGCGGCGCCGCCTGAGCCTGAGCGCGAAGCGCGTCGAGGGTCAGGAGCTGCCGCTGCG
>JALZEZ010000442.1 GCA_030861775.1 Actinomycetota bacterium | reverse complement strand
GCTCACGGGCGCGCTTGCGGGCGCGGGCGCGCTCGCGGCGCTCCTCGGCCTTCTCGCGCCTGCGCTCGAGCTGGGCCTGAACGCGCTTGGCCTTGTGGCGGGCGTCGAACTTGGCGTCCTCGGCACGCGGCGCGGTGCCGGTCACCGGGGTGTCGCCCTCGTCGGCCGCGAGGGCCACGGCGGGCACCGCGGCTGCGGCACACGCGAGCGACAGCAGAAGCTTCCTCATACGTCGTCGAACCTCCGTGTTGGGGTCGGGTGCGTTTCGTCAGCCCGCGTGCGAGGACGCCCGCGCCCTGTGTCGCGGCGTCTCGCCCGTGCGGGCGCCGAATCCGCCCTCGCCGGCCGCGCTCCGCGCTGCCTCGATGGCGACCTCCGGGGATCGATGGGGCCTCCCGAGGCCCGCGTGATCGATCCGGTCTTCTCCTCGAAGGTACCCCCGGCGAACACATGTTCTGTGGGGCCGGTCACACTGGGCGCGACCACCCAGCGCGGTAACTTCCGCACGGTGCAGGTAAAGCTCCCCGACGGCACCGAACTCGACGTCGACAACGGCGCTACGGGCGCCGACGCGGCGCGAGCGATCGGAGAGGGACTTGCCAGGGCCGCCCTGGCGGTGGAGGTGAACGGCGACCTCCGTGACCTATCTGCGCCGTTGCCCGACGGCGCGGAGATCAACGTGATCACCGGGAAGAGCGAGGAGGCCCTCGACCTCATCCGCCACGACGCCGCCCACGTCCTGGCCACGGCGGTCATCGAGCTCTACCCCGGCACCAAGGTCTCGATCGGCCCCCCGATCGAGGACGGCTTCTACTACGACTTCGAGTTCCCCGACGGGGTCAAGGTCGGCGAGGAGGACCTCCCGCGGATCGAGGAGGCGATGCGCCGCCACATCAAGGCCGACGAGACCTTCGAGCGCACCGACATCACCCCCGGCGAGGCGCTCGAGCGCTTCACGCGCGAGGAGCAGGACTACAAGGTCGAGCTGATCCAGGACCTGGTGAGGGACGAGGGCGTGGAGACCGTCTCGCTCTACCGCAACGGGCCGTTCACGGACCTCTGCCGCGGCCCGCACGGGCCCACCACCAAGCGGATCAAGGCGTTCAAGCTGACCTCGGTCGCGGGCGCCTACTGGCGCGGGGACGAGAACCGCCAGATGCTCACCCGCATCTACGGCACGGCGTTCCTCTCGAAGGAGGACCTCGAGGAGCACCTCGAGCGCCTGGAGCAGGCCCGCGCGCGCGACCACCGCAAGCTGGGCCGGGAGCTCGGGCTGTTCGTGCTGTCGGACCTGTCGCCCGGCTCACCGTTCTGGCAGCCGGCCGGAACCGTCATCTGGAACGAGCTCACCCACCTGTGGCGCAGCGAGAACGCCCGCCGCGGCTACCGCGAGGTGCGCACGCCGATCCTCTACGACGTCGAGCTCTGGAAGCAGTCGGGGCACTGGGACAAGTACCGCGACAACATGTACTTCACCGAGGTGGAGAAGCGGGCGATGGGGCTGAAGCCGATGAACTGCCCCGCGCACATCCAGCTCTACAAGGACGAGCGGCGCTCGTACCGTGACCTGCCGATCCGCTACTCCGAGGCCGGGCTGGTCCACCGCCACGAGCCGAGCGGCACGCTGCACGGCCTGCTGCGCGTCCGCCACATCACCCAGGACGACGCCCACATCTTCTGCACCGAGGAGCAGATCGAGCAGGAGGTGATCGACTGCCTCGAGTTCGGCTTCTTCCTCTACGACGTGTTCGGCTTCGAGCCGCGCCTGGAGCTGTCCACCCGCCCCGAGCAGCGCATCGGCACCGACGAGATGTGGGACCGCGCCGAGGCCGCGCTCGAAGCCGCCCTCCGTGCGCGCGACCTGGAGTACGAGCTGAACGAGGGCGACGGCGCGTTCTACGGGCCGAAGATCGACCTGCACATGACCGACTCGCTCAAGCGCTCCTGGCAGCTCGGCACGGTCCAGCTCGACTACTCGATGCCCGAGCGCTTCGGGCTCGGCTACACCGCCGCGGACAACTCCGAGCACCGGCCGGTGATGATCCACCGGGCGCTGCTCGGCTCGTTCGAGCGCTTCATCGGGATCCTGATCGAGCATTACGCGGGGGAGCTGCCGCTGTGGCTCGCCCCGCTCCAGGCGCTGGTGCTCCCGATCGCCGACCGCCACCTCGACTACGCGCGCGAGGTCGCGGAGCGGCTGGTGGAGGCCGGCATCCGCGCCGAGGTGGACGACCGCACCGAGTCCGTGGGGCGCAAGATCCGCGACGGCGAGCTGCGCAAGGTGCCGCTGATGCTCGTGGTGGGGGACAGCGAGCGCGAGGCCGGCACGGTGGCCGTCCGGCGCCACCGGGAGGGCGACCAGGGGCAGGTCGAGATAGCGCGTCTGATCGAGGACGTCCGTCGCGAGATCGACTCGCGCAGGGCTATACTCGCGGGCGAATGAGGAGCGACGACTGAGCCTTGCCTTTGACCGCTAGCGGGCGGCCCCAGTAGTGCCGATTCCGCGCCGGTTCGATCGTCGCCCGCCGGAGCGCGATCAGACTCGCATCAACGAGCGGATCCGCGTGCCGCAGGTACGTCTGATCGGCGACGACGGCAACCAGGTGGGCGTGGTGCCCACCGAGCAGGCGCTCCGCTACGCGCAGGAGCGCGATCTGGACCTGGTCGAGGTGGCCGCCGAGGCGCGCCCGCCGGTCGTGCGCGTGCTCGACTACTCGAAGTACAAGTACGAGCAGGAGCAGAAGGCCAAGGCCGCGCGCCGCCACCAGAAGCAGGTCACGGTGCGCGAGATCAAGCTGCGGCCGAAGATCGCGGAGCACGACTACGAGACCAAGAAGGGCCACGTCGTGCGCTTCCTGAAGCACCAGGACCGCGTGAAGATCACGATCATGTTCCGCGGCCGCGAGACCACCCACCCGGAGCGCGGCGAGGCGCTGCTGATGCGACTGGCCGACGACGTGGCCGACCTCGGGGTGATCGAGCAGCGGCCCAACCTCGACGGGCGCAACATGACGATGCTGCTGGCGCCGTCGCGGCAACACGAGGAGGTCGAGGAGCCCGCCGAGGAGCCGCCCGCGCCGCCCCCGGCGAAGCGCGAGCGCCGCGAGGTCAGGCTGCGCCG
>JALZEZ010000179.1 GCA_030861775.1 Actinomycetota bacterium | reverse complement strand
CGCTCAAGCCGCGCGCCGAGCCGATGGACGCCCGCCGCCTGGAGGAGGCGGTGGCCGTGCTGCGCGGCGCCTACGACGACCGCTACGGCGGCTTCGGCGGCGCGCCGAAGTTCCCGCAGGCCTCCGCGCTCGAGTTCCTCCTGCGCCGCGGCGAGCGCGAGATGACCACCCACACGCTCTGGGCGATGGCCGGCGGCGGCATGTACGACCAGGTCGGCGGCGGCTTCGCCCGCTACTCGGTGGACGAGCGCTGGCTCGTGCCCCACTTCGAGAAGATGCTCTACGACAACGCGCTGCTCGCGCGCGCCTACCTGCACGGCTGGCAGGTGACCGGCGAGGACCTGTTCCGCGAGGTCTGCTGCGAGACGCTCGACTGGGCCCTGCGCGAGATGCGCGCTCCCGAGGGCGGGTTCTACTCCGCGCTCGATGCCGACTCCGAGGGCGAGGAGGGGCGCTTCTACGTGTGGACGATGGCCGAGCTGCGCGAGACGCTAGGCGAGCTGGCCGACGAGGCGATCGAGTACTTCGGCGTGGACGAGGGCGGCAACTTCGAGGGCCGCTCGATCCTCGTGCGCGGGAGCGATCCGCCGGAGTCGCTCCCCGAGATCAAGCGGCGGCTGTACGAGGTGCGGTCGAAGCGCGTCTGGCCGGGGCTCGACGACAAGCGGCTCACCGCTTGGAACGCGCTGCTGATCTCCGCCCTCGCCGACGCCGGAGCCGTGCTGGAGCGGCCGGACTACCTGGAGGCCGCGAGCACCTGCGCCGCGTTCGTGCTCGGCTCGCTGCGCGACGAGTCGGGGCGTCTACTGCGGACATACAAGGACGGCCAGGCGAAGCTCAACGCGTATCTGGAGGACCACGCGTATCTCGTCGAGGCGCTCTTGTCGCTCTACGAGGCGACGTTCGAGCCGCGCTGGTTCCGCGCCGCCCGCGAGACCGCCGACACGATGATCGAGCGCTTCGCCGACGACGAGAACGGCGGCTTCTTCGAGACCTCGTCCGACCACGAGCGCCTCCTGACCCGGCGCAAGGACCTGGAGGACAACCCGATCCCGGCTGGCAACTCGAGCGCGGCCTACGGCCTGCTCCGGCTCGCCGCGCTGACCGGCGAGCACGAGTACGAGAAGCGGGCGGTATCGGTCTTCCGCCTGCTCCACCACGTCGCGCCCCAGCACCCGCAGGCCTTCGCCCACCTGCTCCAGGCGATGGACTTCCACTTCGCGAGCGTGAAGGAGGTGGCGCTCGCCTTCCCCGACCAGGCGCGCGACGAGGCGCGGCCCCTCGAACGGGTCGTCCGCGACCGCTTCCGCCCCCACTTGGTGCTGGCCGGCGGCGACCCCGACGGCGTCCCCCTGCTCGAGGGCCGCGAGCCGGTCGACGGCCGCGCGGCCGCCTACGTCTGCGAGAACTTCGCCTGCCAGCGGCCGGTCACGGAGCCGGAGGAGCTGGCCGCGCTACTTCACCCGGACCCGGGCGCGCGCTGAGCGGTAGCCGGGCAGCGAGGCCCGCACGCTCTTCGACCCCGCGTGGAAGTAGCGCAGCCGCAAGGAGGCCTCCCCGGACGCGTTCGTACTCACCCTCTTGTTGCCCATGCGCACGATGGCGCCCCGCGCACGCGACGAGCCGACCTCGACCACGAAGCGATAGCGCGTCGAGACGCGCCGCGCCGCCCGGGCCGGTGACACGCTCAGCCGCAGCGCCCGCACGGGCCCCGGGCCCTCCGCCAGCGGCGGGCGGTCGGTCGCGTCGACCAGCTCCACGAGCACCCCGCTGAAGGCGACCACGTACAGATTGCGCGCCGGGAAGCCGGGTTCGCCGCCGCCCCAGTTCAGCGCGCTGGCGTTCAGGATCCCGCGGGCCAGCACGCAGGCGGTGCGGTCGGTGTCGATCCGCCACACCTCGCCGCTCGCGTTCACCGCCACGTAGAGCCGGTCGCGGTCGTCGCGGGTCATGCCGTCGGGGCCGCCCTGCTGGTCCCCGGGCGGGGCCTCGTAGTAGGGCTCCTCCTTGCTCGGGTCGCTGAGGTCGATCCGTGCGACCGAGGCCGGCTTGAAGGTCTGCGCGGCGTAGAGGTAGCGGCCGGCCGTGTCGATCGCGAGGCCGTTCGGCGTCTGGACCTTCGACCAGTCGTCCTGCACCTGACCGCCGACCACCCGGTCGATGCCGCCGGCGAAGTCGTTCGAGGCGTAGAACGCGCCGTCCGGCCCGCGCACGATCCCGTTCGACTGCCCCATCCCGCTGGCGAGCGGGGTCGTCGCGCCGGTCTCCGGGTCGACCCGCAGCAGCCCGCCGGCGGGGCCGTCCGCGATCGCGTTCTGCGTGCTCCCGTTGAACCCGAGCACCAGCGTCTCGTCCGTGTCCCACGCGAGGCCGCCGGTGCCGCTGATCCCCTGGATGAGCTGCTTCGGCTCGGCCCCGGGGCGGTCGAGCCTGAACATCCGCCCGCCGCTCTGGATGTCGGTGTAGAAGATCCGCCCGTGCCGGTCGGAGATGATCGACTCGAGCTGGCCCTGGCCGGTGAGGATCGTGCGCTTCTCGGGAAGCGGCGAGCAGTCCGGCAGTGCGTGGGCGGCGCCCGGCATCGCGAGCGCGACCAGCGTCGCGATGACTGCGGCGGCCCCCCTCACGGGAGGAAGCCTACGCGGCCGCCAGGCCGCTCAGCACCAGCTCGTCGTGCCCCTGGGCCTTGACCTTGCGCAGCACGCGCTCGACCCTCCCCTCGGGATCCACCACGAACGTCGAGCGCTCGATCCCCATGCGGGCCGGGAACGCGCCGCGGGCCGGCTTGTGCACCCACGTCCCGTACGCCTCCGCCACGGCGTGGTCCTCGTCCGAGAGCAGCGTGAACGGCAGCCCGTACTTGTCGGCGAACTTCCGCAGCCGACGCACGGGGTCCGGCGAGATCCCCAGCACGACCGCGCCGGCGGCCTCGAACTCGTCCGAGCGGTCGCGGATCGCGCAGGCCTGCGTGGTGCATCCGGGCGTGTCGGCCCGCGGGTAGAAGTAGACGACGACCCGCTGCCCGCGCAGCGACGAGAGCCGGACCGGGTTCCCGTCCTGGTCCGGCAGCTCGAAGTCCGGCGCCTCGGAGCCCTCCTCGATCACAGCACCGCCAGGTAGCGGTCCAGCTCCCAGCGGGAGACCTGCACGCGGTAGTCGTCCCATTCCTTGCGCTTGAGCTCGACGTAGCGGGTGAACATGTGCTCGCCAAGCGTGCGCAGCACCAGCTCGGACTCCGCGGTCAGCTCGATCGCCTCGCCGAGCGTCTCGGGGAGCTGCTCGATCCCGCGCCGCTTGCGGTCGTCGGCGGACAGGTGGTAGAGGTTCTGCTCCATCGGCTCGGGCAGCTCGTAGCCCTTCTCGATCCCCTCGAGGCCGGCCTGGAGCAGCACCGCGAACGTGAGGTACGGGTTGCAGGCCGGGTCCGGGCAGCGCAGCTCCATCCGCGTGGCCTGCTCCTTGCCCGGGTGGTACAGCGGCACCCGGACGAGCGCCGAGCGGTTGCGGCGCGACCAGGCCACGTAGACCGGGGCCTCGTAGCCGGGCACGAGCCGCTTGTAGGAGTTGACCCACTGGGCGAAGATCGACGAGATCTCGCGCGCGTGGCGGAGCTGGCCGGCGATGAACGCCTTGCCGGTCGGCGACAGGTAGTACTGATCGTCGCCGTCGTAGAAGGCGTTGCGGCCCTCCTTGAAGAGCGACTGGTGGGTGTGCATGCCCGAGCCGTTCTCGCCGAACAGCGGCTTCGGCATGAACGTCGCGTGCCAGCCGTACTTCATCGCGTATTCCTTGACCGTGATGCGGTACGTCATGCAGTCGTCGGCCATCTTCAGCGCCGGCGCGTAGCGCATGTCGATCTCGTGCTGCGACGGGCCGACCTCGTGGTGCGTGTACTCCACGTGGATGCCGAGCTGCTCCAGGGCGAGCACGGTCTCGCGGCGGACGTCGGAGCCCGCGTCGAGCGTGGTGAGGTCGAAGTAGCCGCCCTCGTCGAGCACGTCCGGCATGGCGCCGGCCTCGAGCTTCGAGCTGCGGAAGTAGAAGAACTCGAGCTCGGGCCCGACGTTGAACGCGTCGAAGCCCATCGACTCGGCGCGCTCGAGCGCCCGGCGCAGCACGTGCCGCGGGTCGCCCTCGTACGGCTGGCGGTCCGGGGTCACGACGTCGCAGAACATCCGCCCCACCCCGCGGTCCTCGGGCCGCCACGGGAGCACCGCGAACGTGGAGGCGTCAGGCATGGCGATCATGTCCGACTCCTCGATGGCGTTGAAGCCGGTGATCGACGACCCGTCGAAGCCCATGCCGCCCTCGAAGGCGTCCTCCAGCTCCTCCGCGTTGATCGAGAAGCTCTTGAGCTGGCCCAGGATGTCGGTGAACCAGAGGCGGATGAAGCGGATGTTCTGGTCGGCGACGAGGGCCTTGACGTCGTCGGCGGTCTGCGGCTGGTCGGCCATCGGACTCCTCGGGGTCTCGAGATCGGCGGGCGGTGCCGCAGGTTAACGGCGCACGCGCGCTCGCGCGGACTCGGCCAGCCACTCCTGGGCCCAGCCCTGGAGCTCGCGGACCGACGGCTCGAGTGCCTTGCCCTTGTCCGTCAGCGAGTACTCGGTGCGCACCGGCGAGCCGTCGATGACCCGCCGCTGCACGATGCCCTCCGCCTCGAGCTCCTTGAGCCGCTCGGAGAGCAGCCGGTCGGAGATGTCCGGGACCAGCCGGCGGATCTCGGAGAAGTGCAGGGGCCCGTCGAGCAGGACCGAGACGATCGCACCGGACCAGCGCTTGCCGATCAGCTCGATCGCGCGGTGGTAGAAGGCGCAGCAGCTCCGGCGCTCGACCGTGACGCGAACCGCCATACGGCGGATGCTAGCTACGCGGCACGAAGGACCCGGCCCAGCTCGGCCGATCCGTCCAGCGGAACGTTGCCCCCGCGCGTGATCAGCGCGTGGAAGACGCCGAGCGAAACGTGCGCCGTGGCCTCGAGGAGCTGCTCGTCCTCCCAGCCCGCCTCGCGCGCCTCCTCGACGAGGTGGAGCGGCACCGCGTCGGGGCTCTCGAGCAGGCCCTTCACGAACGCCAGCAGGGCGCCCTCGCGCGGGTCGGTGGACTGGAACTCGCGGGCCATGGCGATCTCGTCGAGGCCCAGGCCGGCGTCGCGCGCCGTGCGCTGGAGCATCGTGAGCGCGTACTCGCTGTTCTCGTGCTCGGCCACGCCGAGCGCGATCCGCTGCTGCGACTTGAGCGGCAGCGCGCCCTGGCGCAGCTCCGAGCGGAAGCGGGCGTAGGCCCGCAGCACCGCGGGGGCGCCGGCGAGCACGCCGAGCAGGTTGGAGACCTGGCCGCCGGTGGAGAGCGCGCCCTTGAGCACGGGCAGGCTCTTCTCCGGAGCCGTCATCTCGTCGTGGATGTGGAACCTGCTCTGCTTCGCCTTCTTTGCCACTTCAGCCTCGGCATGTTGCTTACGGGATGTAAGTATAAATGCGGCCGTCCATGCAGGTGTTACGCGCGGGCGGCCGTCACGGATGTCTACGCGGCCACGGTGAAGCGTCCCTAAACGGGCGCGGGCGAAGTGTGCGATCTGGCCGCTAGAGCGGCGCGGCGTCGGCCGTCGCGGTCGCGACGCCCACGAGGAAGATGCCGAGCAGGAAGGCCCACATCGCGATCCGGTCGGGGCGCGGGCCGACGCGGGTGGCCGCCTCCGGGCGGCGGCGCGGCGGCGCGGAGCGCTGGCCGGTGATCGTGACGGTGCGACGGCCGGTGGACGGGTCGCGGCGAGGGGCCTCCTCGTCGGTGCGCGTGACCACCAGGCTGAGCTGGGGTCGCTCGCGCCGCCGCCGCTCGGGCTGCGGCCTTCCATCCTCGTCCCGCCATACGCGGGCTGCTGCTGCTCGTTCGCTCATCGAACCTCTTTCGTGCGCCTACGGGGTTAGCTGACGGGCTCGCGCTGAAAGAGCTGCGCTACGCCGCTTCCTGCGGCGATTCGCCCCCTGGCCGTCTCGGCCACTGGTTCCCCCGCGCCCCACCCTGCTGGCGGGGCCTCGGCTTCGGCATCGGATGGTACCCACTTTCGGACCCGGCGGAACGCCGGATTGGGCTACATCAGAGCGGAAGGGGCGGACGGAGCGGGGTCTACGGACCGGTCCCGGCCACCTCGGCCAGGTACTCGCCCACCGCCTCGGCGTCCTCCCCCTGGAGCAGCCGCGGCGGCATCCGGCCCTGGCCCGTGCCGCCGATCTCGATCGCCTTCACGATCCTGTCCTTGGTCACCTGACCGATCTCGTCCAGGTTGGGGCCGGTCACGCCGCGGGCGTTGTTCGCCGCCAGGCTGTGGCAGCTCTGGCAGGTCTGGCGGAAGAGGTCGCGGCCCTCCTCGATCCGCGCGGACGCCTTCTCGTCCTTCAGCCGCCCCACGCCGCCCTCGGCCTGGTCGCGGTCGGAGATCACGATGATCGGCAGCGCGATGCCGAGGCCGATGTAGATGGCCGGGATGATGAAGCGGAAGGCGCGCCGCCCGCCGGTCAGGTACGCCTCGCGCGCACGGCTGGGGCCGCCCGAGAAGGCGACGAAGATCACCCCGACCCCGATTGCCAGGAAGGCGATGACGAACGCAGCGGCGGCCATGCGGGCGGGGATGCTACTGCGGGGACCGGAGGAGGGCGGTCGTGCGGGCGATCAGGCCGCGGACTCGCGCGGCTCCGCGGCGGGGCGGTCGCCGTTGTCGCGCAGCGCGGCCTCGCGCCGGGCGCGCTTCCAGCTCCCGAACACGGCGAAGATCTCGGTCAGGTCGGGCAGGCTGTCGTCCTCGGTCGCCCGCTGCTGGTAGTCGACCATCAGCAGGCGCTCCGGCGCCGAGCCGAGCTCCTCCGCCGCGGTGCGGATGCCGTCGAGGACCACGTCCGGCGAGATCTCGTCCGCTCCGTCGCGCCCGCGCTGGGCCTCGCGTGCGAACACGCCGGCGGCGGCGCCGCGCGCCCCCGGGGC
>JALZEZ010000441.1 GCA_030861775.1 Actinomycetota bacterium | reverse complement strand
GCGCACGGCGTCGGCCGTCGAGGGGGCGGATGCCGGCTCCGCGTGCGCCAGCCGCCCGCGCAGGAGCCCCGAGCACTGCGCCAGCGCCTGCGGGTGGGAGAGGACGCGCTCGACCTGCTGCTCGGAGAGCCCGGTCCGCGCGATCAGGCAGTGACTGACCGGCCGCACCACCTCCGCGAAGATCCGCACCCGGTCGGCCTCGCCGGCCAGCGCGTCGAGCGTGGCCGTGACCGACCCCTCCAGCGAGTTCTCGATCGGCACCACCGCCCGCTCGGCCTCGCCGGACTGGACCGCCATGACGGTCTCGTACACGCTGGGGTACGGGATCTCCTCCAGCTCGAGCCCCGCCGGCGCCGAGTGCCGCAGTGCCTCCTCCGTGAACGTCCCGGCCGGGCCGAGGAAGGCGACCCGCATCGAGGTCAGGCGGCGCGCAGCGGCGAGGCCAGCGCGGTCTCCACGGCCTGCTGCTCCTCCGGCGAGAGCTGGATCTCCCCCTCGCCGTTCTGCACCTGCTTGACGTACAGCCGCGCCTGGTCGCGGTGGACGATCGCCGACAGCACGATCCCGTTGCGGTGGCTGTCGAGCAGCGCCAGCGAGCTCGACTGGTGCCCGGACAGCTCGTTGTAGGCGTCGTAGCGGATCAGCGAGCGGTAGGCGATGCAGCCGTCCACGCGCCCCTCGGCGTCGCCCATCCGCGCGTCGATGCTGTGCAGGGACTCCTCCACCCAGTCGCGGAGCTGCGCGAAGCCCTCCTCGAGCCGCTCGCCGTGCGCCACCAGGTCGCGCGTGCCGTGGTCGCCGAGCACGGCCGACTGCGCCTGGCGCATCCGCCGCAGCTTGACCGCCAGGACCACGGCGAGGATCAGCGCGACCAGCGCCACGCCGCCGGCCGCCAGGGCGGCTATGCCCTGGGTGGTGGTCAGGTCGTCGATCACCGCGTGAAGATCGCCGGGTAGCGCTGCTTGTTGTTGTCGGTCTTCTTCTCGCCGGGCACGGGCTTCACCTCGACGGTGATGGAGACGGGCCGGCCGGTGGGCGGCGTGGCCGCCAGCGGGATGCTGACGGTCTTCTGCTCCCCGGGCTTGATCGACGGCAGCCGCTGCTCGCGCACGATCGGCTTGCCGGCGCCGGAGATCGTGAGGGCCACGGTCACGTCGCGCTCCTCGTGCTCGCCGCCGTTGGAGAACGACACGTCGAACGACAGTCGCGGCGAGACCGCGATGTCGGTGGCCCCGCCGGGCGCCAGCGCCTTGCCGCCGGGCTTGGCCGTGACGCTCACGAGCGCCGTGCCGTGCAGGCCGGGCGCGGCCGGGCCGGTGCCCCCGCCGCCGCCGCGGATGGCGTTCACGCGCTCGGCCACCACGGTGGGCCGCAGCCACTGGAGATCGCTGAGGAAGCGGCTGCGCGGGATCGACAGCTCGCGCTCGAGCCCCTCCTCCTCGACCGCGGCGGTGAGGCGCGGGATGAAGCGGTCGTTGTAGACCACGTCGCTCGCCAGGAAGCTGCGCATGGTCACGGTGATGCGCGCGGTGGCCTCCTCGCGGCCCTGGTCGCCGAGCGCGGCGGGCAGATCGCGCGCGATGCGCCCGATCCCGTCGCGGCGGAACTCGAGCGCCTCCAGGAAGTAGCGCTGCGCCCCGTCCACCTCGTCGGGGTGGTCCGTGTCGCGCGCGCGGTCGACGAGCTGGGCGGCGTCGCTCTGGAAGCCGTTCACGTCGCTCTGGAGCTGGAGCGGCGTGCGCCGGCCGGGCTTGGTCAGGAGCTGGAACAGCGACTGGCTCGTCTGGTCGGACTCCTGCACCAGCGCGGCCACGTCGCGCACGTAGTTGCGGAAGGCGTCCTCGCGGGCGCTCTCGCGGCAGCTCTTGATCCCGAGGAAGAGCAGGATCAGCAGGAGCAGGCCGCCGCCGCCCGCGATCGCCCGGCGGATCAGCAGCGTCTGCCGATCGGTGCCGGGTCCCCGCGGCGGGGGACGCCGCGTAGAGGTCCTGCCGGGCCTGTCTTCTGGTTCGTCGAAGAAGGACAAAGGGACGCTCCAGCCCGCCGAGCCTGCCAGGCTATGTGTCGAAGTATTACGGGCGACCCGGCCGCACAGCGGGCGGTCGCGCCCAGGCGGAAGGTGGCCACCCCGCCTTCCCGAACCCCAAAGCCGCAGTGGAACGTCCCGTGACCACAGAGGAGCTCGGTCCGCCGGAGGACCGGACGGCCCCGCTCGAGGGCCGTTTCGCGCGCCATGGCGACTCGACCGCGCCCCTCGGCGGGGTCCGCGCGAGCGCCTCCCCGGACCGGCTGGTGCTGGGCCGCTACCGGCTCGAGCGCAAGCTCGGCGCCGGCGGCTTCGGCGTGGTCTGGCTCGCCTTCGACGAGAAGCTCGAGCGCGAGGTGGCGGTCAAGGTCATCCAGGCCGACGGCGACGACCCGGTCACCGCGCGCGCCTCGCGCGAGGCCCGGGTGGCCGCGCGGCTCAACCATCCCGGCATCGTGTCGCTGTACGAGCTGGGGGAGGACGAGGAGGCCGTCTGCCTCGTCTCCGAGCTGGTCCCGGGCCGCACGATGGCCGAGCTGACCCGCGCCGGCGCGCTCTCGGACCGCGACGTGGCCCGCATCGGCGTGGCGCTGTGCGACGCCCTGGCCCACGCCCACGACCGCAAGGTCGTGCACCGCGACGTGAAGCCGGGCAACGTGATCGTCGTGGCCGAGCCCGCGGCGGGCGCCGGCTTCGCCAAGCTGGCCGACTTCGGCGTGGCCCAGCTCGCGATCGGCGACCCGCTCACGCGCACCGGCGACGTGGTGGGGACGATGGCCTACATGGCCCCCGAGCAGGCCGAGGGCCAGCGGGTGACGCCGGCCGCCGACGTCTACGCCCTCGCCCTCACCCTGTACGAGGCCTGGACCGGCGTGAACCCGGTGCGCGGCCCCACGCCCGCGGCCACCGCGCGCCGCCTGGGCCGCCGCCTTCCGCTCCTGAGCGCTTACCGGCCGGACCTCCCGCCCGACATGTGCGCCTGGATCGACGCCGCCCTCGACCCCGTTCCGGACCGCCGACCCGCCGTCGACGCCCTGCGCTCCGCCCTGGTGCGCGAGGCCGGCGAGCTGGGCGACCGGGGCGGGCTGGCCGCGCCCGAGACG
>JALZEZ010000178.1 GCA_030861775.1 Actinomycetota bacterium | reverse complement strand
CTGCTGGACCGGCGGCGGCTGGCCGGGCGCCGGCGGAAGCGTGGGGAGCTGCGCGCCCGCGGTGCCGGGCAGTGCTAGCGCGAGCGCGCTCGCGGCCACTGCGTACATGCCCCCACCGCGCCTCACCGCCGGCAGGGTACGTCCCTACGATTCCCGCGTGCCGCAGACCCCGCCCCGCATAGCCGCGCTGCCCGGCGACGGCATCGGTCCCGAGATCATGGCCGCCGCCCGGACCCTGCTCGACGCCCTCGGCGAGTTCGAGGTGGCGGAGCACCCGATCGGCGGCGCCTCGATCGACCTGCACGGCACCGCGCTCACCGGCGAGGTCCTCGAGGCCTGCCGGGCCGCGGACGCCGTCCTGCTGGCCGCGGTCGGCGGGCCGAAGTGGGACACGACCGACCCGGACAAGCCGCGCCCGGAGCAGGGCCTGCTCGGGCTGCGCAAGAGCCTCGGCCTGTTCGCGAACCTCAGGCCCGTGCGGCCCAGCGCCGCCCTGCTCGACGCCAGCCCCCTGCGCCGCGAGCGCATCGAGGGCACCGACCTCCTGGTGGTCCGCGAGCTCACCGGCGGCATCTACTTCGGCGAGCGCGGCCGCCGCGACGGCAGCGCCTTCGACACGCTCGTCTACTCCGAGGAGGAGATCGACCGGATCTGCGAGGTGGCGTTCAGGTCCGCCCGCAGGAAGGTGACCAGCGTGGACAAGGCGAACGTGCTGGAGACCTCGCGGCTCTGGCGCGCCGTGGCCCAGCGCGTGGCCGAGCGCCACCCCGGCATCGAGCTCGAGCACCTGCTGGTGGACAACGCGGCCATGCAGCTCGTCTCGCGCCCGGCGGAGTTCGACGTGATCGTGACCGAGAACATGTTCGGCGACATCCTCAGCGACGAGGCGGCGATGCTGACCGGCTCGATCGGGATGCTGCCCAGCGCCTCGGTCGGGGCGGACGGCCCCGGCCTGTTCGAGCCGGTGCACGGCTCGGCGCCCGACATCGCCGGCACCGGCGTCGCCAACCCGCTGGCGATGTTCGGCTCGGTGGCGATGATGCTGCGCCACGGAATCGGTCGCCAGGAGGACGCCGCCCGCGTAGAATCGGCGATCGACCGCGCGCTCGAGCAGGGCCTCCGGACCCGGGATCTCGGCGGCGAGGCGACCACCGAGGAGGCGACCGCCGCGGTCGTCTCGAACCTCTGAACCAGGAGACGCCAGTGAACACCGCGGACCTCATCTGGATGAACGGCGAGTTCGTCGCATGGGAGGACGCGAAGGTGCACGTACTCACCCACGCGCTGCACTACGGCACGGGCGTCTTCGAGGGGATCCGCTGCTACGAGACCGAGCAGGGGCCGGCGATCTTCCGCCACCGCGAGCACATGGACCGCCTGCGCCGCTCGGCGGAGCTCTACTACATGGACCTCCCGTACTCGCCCGACCAGCTCCGCGAGGTCACCCGCGAGCTGATCGCCCGCAACGGGCTGCGGAGCTGCTACATCCGGCCGGTCGTCTACCGCGGCTACGGCCCGATGGGGCTGGACCCGCTCTCGAACCCGGTCGAGTGCTTCATCGCCGTCTGGGAGTGGGGCGCCTACCTGGGCGAGGAGGGCAAGGCCAACGGGGTGCGGGCCCGCTTCTCGTCGTGGCGGCGGATCTCGCCCGAGACGCTGATGCCCCAGGCCAAGGCGTGCGGGCAGTACCTGAACAGCGTGCTGGCCAAGGTCGAGGCGAGCAAGGCCGGCTACGACGAGGCGATCCTGCTCGACCACAAGGGCGTGGTCTGCGAGGGCACCGGCGAGAACGTGTTCGTCGTGCGCGACGGGAAGATCGCCACCCCGCCGCCGAGCGCGAGCATCCTCGACGGCATCAACCGCCGCTCGGTGATCGAGATCGCGCGCGACCTCGGCTACACGCTCGACGAGCGCGACATCGCCCGCGAGGAGCTGGCCCTGGCCGACGAGGTCTTCCTGACCGGCACCGCCGCCGAGCTCACCCCCGTCCGCGAGATCGACGACATCGAGATCGGCCCGCCCGGCGAGATCACGCTTCAGATCCAGCGCGTCTTCGACGACGCCCTGCACGGCCGCGCCGAGCGCTACCGCGAGTGGCTCGATCCCGTGCAGGTGGCGTCGAAGGCGTGACCCGGCAGGTCCAGATCTACGACACCACCCTGCGCGACGGCATGCAGGGGGAGGGCATGTCGCTGTCGGCGGAGGAGAAGCTGCGCGTGGCGCACGCCATCGACGCGCTCGGCTGGCACTTCATCGAGGCCGGCTTCCCGGAGTCGAACCCCAAGGAGGCCGAGGTCTTCCGCCTGCTCGAGCGCGAGAACTTCCGCACCGCGGAGCTGGCCGCGTTCGGGATGACCCGCCGGCGCGGGGTGGCCGCCGACGAGGACCCCGCACTGCGGCTCCTGGCGGACTCGTTCGCCCCCGTCTGCACTCTGGTGGGCAAGACCTGGAAGCTCCACCTGGAGAAGGTCACGAAGGTGGATCCCGCCGAGAACCTGGCGATGATCGCCGACTCGGTCGCCTTCCTCGTGCGCGAGGGCAAGCGGGTGGTCTATGACGCGGAGCACTTCTTCGATGCCTATCGCGAGGACACGGACTACGCGCTGCGCTGCCTGCGCGCCGCGGCCGAGGCCGGGGCCGAGTGGGTGGTGCTGTGCGACACGAACGGGGCCACGCTGCCGGAGGAGGTGGCGTCGGCGACGCGCAGGGTCGCGACCGACCTGACGGCGGGCATCGGCATCCACACGCACGACGACGCCGGCTGCGGGGTGGCCAACTCGCTGCTGGCGGTGGACGCCGGCGCGCGGATGGTGCAGGGCACGGTGAACGGCTACGGCGAGCGCTGCGGCAACGCCAACCTGACCACGATCGTGCCCGACCTCCAGCTCAAGCTGGGCTACGAGTGCGTGGGGGCGCAGCAGCTCGCCGCGCTCACCGAGACCGCCCACCTGATCGACGAGATCTCGAACGTCGCGCCCAACCCGAACCAGCCGTACGTGGGCCGCAACGCCTTCGCCCACAAGGGCGGCATGCACGTGGCGGGCGTGCGCACGGACGCGCGCACGTTCGAGCACGTGGACCCGGGCGCGGTGGGGGCGGACCGCACGCTGCTCATCTCCGAGCTCTCCGGCAAGGGGACGGTGCAGGCCCGGGCCGAGCAGGCGGGGCTCGAGCTGGGGCCGGACGACGCCGCGCGGGTCGTGGACCGGGTCAAGGAGCTCGAGTCGCAGGGGTTCCACTTCGAGGCCGCCGACGGCTCGTTCGACCTCCTGATCCGCCGCGAGACCGGCCGCTACGAGCCGCTGTTCCGGCTGGAGTCGTGGCGGGTGATCGCCGAGAAGCGCGAGGACGGGCGGGTGCAGACCGAGGCCACGATCAAGATCTGGGTCGACGGCGAGCGCTACCTGCGCACCTGCGAGGGCAACGGCCCGGTGAACGCGCTGGACCGGGCGCTCCGGGCCGCGATCGGCGACGTCTACCCGCACCTGCGCGACATCGAGCTGGTCAACTACAAGGTCCGCATCCTCGACGAGGACAAGGGCACGGGCGCGGTCACGCGGGTCCTGCTCGACGCCAGCGACGGCACCGACACCTGGGGCACGATCGGCGTCTCCGAGAACATCATCGAAGCGAGCTGGGACGCGCTGGTGGACTCGCTCGAGGCCGGCATGCTGCCCGGCCGCAGCGAGCACGTGCGGCCCACGCTGGGCGAGCGCGCCACGCAGTGATACCCCTCTCGCGCCCGGTCCTCGGCGAGCGGGAGGAGCAGTTGGTGGTGGAGGTCCTGCGCTCCGGCCGGCTGTCGCTCGGGCCGATGCTGCCGCGGTTCGAGCGCGCGTTCGCCGAGCGGCTCGGCGTGGCAAACGCCAGCGCCGTGTCGAGCGGCACCGCCGGGCTGCACCTGGCCGTGCGCGCGGCGGGCGTGGAGGCGGGCGACGAGGTGGTCACCACGCCGTTCAGCTTCGTGGCCTCGGCCAACTGCGTCGTGTACGAGGGCGCGCGGCCGGTCTTCTGCGACATCGACCGGCGCACGCTCAACATCGACCCCGCCGCGGCGGCCGCGGCGGTGACCGGCCGCACCGCCGGCCTCCTGCCCGTGCACATCTTCGGCTACCCGGCCGACATGCCCGCGCTGGAGGCGCTCGCGGTGCGGCACGGGCTGTGGGTGGTGGAGGACGCCTGCGAGGCGCTCGGAGCGCGCCACGCGGACGGCTGCCCGGTCGGCGCCCGCGGCAACCTCGCGGTGTTCGCCTTCTACGCGAACAAGCAGATGACCACCGGCGAGGGCGGGATCGTCGTCTGCCCGATCGAGGCGCACAAGCAGCGGCTCGACTCCGAGCGCAACCAGGGCCGCGCGCCCGACATGGACTGGCTCGACCACGACCGGCTCGGCTTCAACTACCGGCTGCCGGACCTCCAGTGCGCGCTGGGGATCGCGCAGCTCGAGCGACTCGACGAGCTGCTCGCCGCCCGGGCCGCCGCGGCCGCGCTGTACGGCGAGGCGCTGGCGGACGTCGAGGGCCTCGAGCTGCCCTGCCCGGACGTCGGCGGCGACGTGCGCGGCTGGTTCGTCTACGTGGTCCAGCTCCCGCGCGGGGTGGACCGCGACGCCACGATCGAGGCCCTCCGCGCCCGGGGCGTGGACTCCAAGCCCTACCTCCCGGCCATCCACCTGATGACCTTCTACCGCGAGGCGTTCGGCCACCGCGAGGGCGAGTTCCCGGTCTGCGAGGACGTGGCCGCGCGCTCGCTCGCGCTGCCGTTCTTCCCGGGCCTGGCCGAGACCGAGGTGGAGCAGGTGGCGGCGGCCCTTCGCGAGGTGCTGGCAACCTCGCGCGCCCCGATGCGTTAGAACCCGCGAGATGCGACTTGCGGGAGGCATCGTCGCGGTGGTGCTGGTCGCGCTCGTGCCGGCGACCTCGATGGCCGCCACCGTGCGCGTCGCGCCGCGGCCCGTGCCGAACGCGGACGACTGCCCCGGTGGGGTGGGCCCGTGCGCGTACGCGGTGATCGAGTACCGCGCGGCCGCGGGCGAGGCCAATCGCCTGGAGATCGGCGCCGCAGGCCCGGAGCGCACCTACCGCGTGCGCGACGACGGCGCCACGATCCAGCCCGGCGAGGGCTGCGAGATGCAGGGCTCGCAGAACGTGCGCTGCACGATCCCGTCCGACGCCCGCTGGGGCGAGGTGGACGCGCGGCTGGGCGACATGGACGACACCTCCACGCTCTCGGTCGAGATCCTCAACACCTTCCGCGGCGGGGCGGGCAACGACACGCTCGACGGCAGCGCCACCACCGACTACCTCTACGGGGACGCCGGCCGCGACCGCCTGGTGGGCGGCGCCGGCAGCGACTTCCTGTTCGGCGGCGACGAGGTGGAGGCTGACACCTTCGAGGGCGGCGAGGGCCGAGACGAGGTGAGCTACGTCAACCGGACCGCCCGGGTGAAGGTGAACCTGGCCCAGCCGACCTACCCCTCCGGCCAGAGCGGCGAGGGCGATCTGCTCAGCGGCGTCGAGTTGATCCAGGGCGGGCGCGGCAGCGACGTGCTGCGCGGCTCGAACGAGGGCGTAGTGCTCGCCGGCAACCGCGGCAACGACCGCCTCTACGGCGGCCTGGGCCGCGACGGCCTCTTCGGCGAGGAGGGCCACGACAAGATCTGGGGCGACGGCGGCCGCGACGTCCTCGAGGGCTACACCGGCAACGACGCCCTCGTCGGCGGCTGCGACCGCGACGTGCTGCGCGGCGAGCGGGGCAACGACCGCCTCTACGACAACGACGGCTTCAGGGACAAGCTCGGCGGCGGGCCGGGCACCGACTTCGCGCGCTACGACCAGCTGGACATCGTCCGCCACGTCGAGCGGCGCCGCCGCTTGCAGACGGACGCCTGCGCCCTTTAGGGACAACAGCGAGGAGTGCCGTGACGTTCCGCAGCTCTGCGAGGACGAGTCGGTGGTGAGCTTCCAGGCGGCGACCGGCGAGGCCAACCAGGTCGAGTTCACCGAGTCCGGCCTGACCTTCCGCGACCCGAAGTCGACGATCAAGGCGGGGACCGGCTGCACGGCGAAGAACCCGCACGAGGTGAGCTGCACGCGGCCGGCCGACCTGACCAGGGTCGAGATCGACCTCTTGGACGGCGACGACCGGGTCACGCTGAACACGACGGCGCTCCCGAGCGACGTGAGGGGCGACGCGGGCGACGACGAGATCGTCGGCGGCGCGGCGCGCGACGAGGTGCTCGCGGGCTCGGGGAGCGATCGCGTGATGCTCGGCGCCGGCGACGACCGCCTGTTCGCGAGCGACCAGTCCGAAGCGCTTGCGCCCGACGTCTACGACGGCGGCGAGGGCAACGACGAGGTGGACTACGGGACCCACTCGGCGGGCGTGACGATCAACCTCGCCGATCCCGCGGCGCCGAGCGGCGAGGCGGGGGAGGGGGACTCGCTGACCGCGTTCGAGAACGCCTTCGGAAGCGGGAGGGACGACGTGATCGTCGGATCCGCGGCCGGCAACGTGATCAACGCCTGGACCGGCAACGACCGGGTCGAGGGCGGCGACGGCGGGGACCAGATCCGCGGGCACGACGGGAACGACCGGATCTACGGCGGCAACGGCCGCGACGTGGCCACCGTGGACGCGGGCAAGGACCGCGTGTCGAAGTACATCGCCCGCGTGAAGGCACTGCCGCCCGCCACCTCGTGCTGACTGGAACGAGGTTCTAGAACTTCGTTCTAGTCAAAGGGGGCGGCGACCGTCGGAGAGCGCGGCCACCGCCTCGCGGACGCCGTCCTCGAGCGCCGTCGGCTCCCAGCCGAGCTCCTCCTGCGCCCTGGTCGAGTCCGGCGCGGCGTTCCAGAGGAAGAAGTGGAGCTGGCCGCGGGCGAGCAGCGGGGGGATGCCGAGCGCGGTCAGCGCCTCGCTCGCCGCCGCCATCACGCGGGCGACCGGGGTCGGCACGGTGGGCGGCACGCGGCCGCGGCGGGCGGTCTCGACC
>JALZEZ010000030.1 GCA_030861775.1 Actinomycetota bacterium | reverse complement strand
GGCGTGCCGGGGTCGCGGGACTCGGCCCCGGCCGTGGCGCCGGTCGCGGACTGGGCGGCGTCGCCCGCCCGCGTGGCCTCCTGCTTGTCCTTGCTGGACACCTTCTCGCGGACCTGCTCGATCTTCTCCTTGGTCTCCGGCTTGTTGGCGAAATCCTTCGCCTTCTCGACCGCCTTCTTGCCCTGCTCGCTGCGGGCGAACTTCGCTGCTTTCGAAAAGAGAGACATGCCACCGGGGTACCCGGCGCCCGCGGCGGCGAACCGCATGGGGACCGCCTGGCGGTTGTCGCGCGCCAAGTCATTCGGGCACACTTTCCGCGATGGCTTCGAGTCGAAGCTCCCTGATCTTGATCGTGCTACTGGGTGTGGTCACGAGCATCCTCGGCTCTGCCGTCTGGGAGGCGATCGCACCGGAGAGCGAGCGTGCCTTCACCTGGATCGTGGAGCGCGTCGAGTCGGTCTCCCCGCTCTTCGCGATCGCGGCAGCGGCGCCAGTCGCGAGCGTGGCGCTCGTGGTCGCGACCGACCGCTTCCTCGAGCCGGCCCTCTCGCGGCGCTACGCGGCGAACTTCGTGGAGGTCTTCCTCTGCATGTCGGTGATGCTGATCCTCGTCGCCGCGCCCGTGGGCCTGCTGGCGAGCGGCCAGGTCGTGACCGGCTCCGAGGTCGGTGGGCCGGTGTTCGAGGTGCTCGCGTACATCCCGGCCGGCGCGGCCGCCGCGGGCGTGCTGTCACTCGTCTGGTGGCCCGTCACGATGACGATCTGGGCGCTGGGCGACCGGGTCGCCGAGCTCGAGAAGAAACTGGACGGAGCCGAGTCGTAGCCGCGCCCGCGCAGTAGCATCGGCGGCGCGTGACCGTCACGGCTCCGGAGAGGGAACACGACCGCTCCGGCGCGCGGCGCGCGCCGCCGATGCGGCTCCTCGTCTTCGTGGTCGGCGCCGGCTCGCTCGGCAGCGAGATCGCCGGCGCCCGGCTCCTCGCGCCCTACTTCGGGGCGTCCACGGTCATCTGGGCGAACACGATCGCCACGGTGCTCACCGCGCTGTCGATCGGCTACTGGCTCGGCGGCCGCCTGGCCGATCGCCGGCCGGACCTGGGCGTGCTGTGCAGGGTGGTCCAGGTGGCGGCCGTCGCCACCGCGCTCGTGCCGCTGCTCGGCCGCCCGTTCCTCGGCGGGGCCGTGGAGGCGCTCGACGAGATCGCGGCCGGCGCGTTCCTCGGCTCGCTGCTCGCCGTGACCGTGATGCTCGCGGTCCCGGTCCTGCTCATGGGCACGGTGGCGCCGTTCGCCATCCGGCTCTCGGTCGGGTCGGTCGAGGAGAGCGGCCAGGTGGCGGGGCGGCTCTATGCGATCTCGACGATCGGCTCGCTGGTGGGCGTCTTCCTCTCGGCGCTGCTGCTGATCCCGCTGGTGGGCACGCAGCGCACGTTCCTGCTCTTCGCGCTGGCGATGGCGCTGGTCGCGGCCGCCCGGCTCCCGCGCCGCTGGTGGCTCGTACCGCTGGCACTCGCCGCCGCGCTCGCGATCCCCCCGGGTGGGATCAAGGAGGACGCCGACGACGGCCGCGTGATCCACGAGACCGACACCGAGTACCAGTACGCGCGCGTGATCGAGAAGCTCGACGGGGAGCGCACGCTGGAGCTGAACGAGGGCGTGGCGATCCACTCGGTGTACCGCCCGGACAGCTACCTCACCGACAACGTCTGGGACGACTACATCGTGCTCCCGCTCGCGGTGCTCGACCGCCCGCCGCGCCGCATGGCCATCCTGGGCAACGCCGCGGGCACCACCGCCCGCGCCTACGGTCACTACTTCCCGGCGACGGAGATCGACGGCGTGGAGATCGACGGCGAGGTGACCGAGATCGGGCGCCGCTACTTCGACATGGACAGCAATCCGCGCCTGCACACGCACACCGACGACGCACGCCCCTTCCTGCGCCGCAGCGACGGCGGCTACGACACGCTCATGCTCGACGCCTACCGCCAGCCCTACATCCCCTTCTACCTGATCACCGAGGAGTTCTTCGAGCTGTGCCGCGCCCGGCTGGCCGAGGGCGGCGTGCTGATCGTGAACATCGGCCACCCCGAGGGCGACGAGGAGCTCGAGAAGGTCGCCACCGCCACGCTCCGCCGGGTCTTCCCGCACGTGATGCGCAACGAGACCGAGGACACGAACACGCTGCTGGTCGCCTCCGAGCGCGAGCCCTCGAAGGCCCGGCTCGCCGGCGCGAGCCGCACGATGCCCCCCGAGCTGGCCGCCGTCGCGCTGACGGTCGCCTCGCAGCTCGAGCCCCCGCTCCGCGGCGGCGACGCCTACACCGACGACCGCGCCCCGGTCGAGTGGCTGATCGACCGCTCGATCGTCGAGTACGCCGCCGGCGAGCGCTAGCCGTTCGCGGCGAGCGAACACTGTTCGCTCGCTTCTCACGCCTCCCCCTGTGAGAGGCGCCGAACCCAGCAGCAGAGCGGGGTGAGGCCAACACGGACCACTCCGAAGGGGGAGCACGATGAAGTCGAACCGCAACCACCGCCGAAGGCACCGGGCCCGGCTCGGGATCGCCTCGCTCGCCGGGGCCGCCGCCCTCGCGGCGCCCACGGCCGCGCAGGCGGACGTGAACATCAAGGTCGGCAGCGCGAACGCGACCATCCCGCTGCGCAACTGCGAGCGGGCCGGCGCGGCCACGCCCGACTCCCAGACGATCACGGTCCCGGAGATCCGGGTGCCCGTCACCGTCGGCCCGATCGTGCCCGACCTGGGCTCGGTCACGGTCTCGATCGGCGACGACCAGTGGTTCGTCCCGATCGACGGCCAGGTGGTCGACATCACCGCCGACCCCGGCGTGGACGAGCGCAACGCGGCGACGCCGCCCAGCGGCTCGGTCCAGGGTCCCGATTCGACCCCGATGAGCCAGCAGGTGACGCTGCCCGCGTCGGTCGAGCTGCTCGGTGCGACGACCCCCGAGGACGTTCGCGCGTCGAGCTGCCAGGCCGAGCAGGCGCCGGCGGAGGAGCCCGAGGAGGAGCAGCCGGAGGAGCCCACCGAGCCCGAGGAGCCGACGGAGCCGGAGCAGCCGACGGAGCCGGAGCAGCCCCAGCAGCCGCAGCAGCAGCCCGAGCAGCCGCAGCAGACGCAGCAGCAGCCCGAGCCGCAGCCCGAGCCGCAGCCGCAGCCCGAGGCCCCGGCGCAGCGGACGGAGACCCCGCCCGCGAGCAACCCGCAGCACCAGCCCACGAACACCGGCCAGAGGAAGGCCGACCGCTCGAAGTCGGAGGCCAAGAAGAAGAGGTCGAAGGCCAAGAAGAAGAGCCGGGCCAAGAGCAAGAAGCGCGGCAAGAGGGGCAAGCGCACGCGGCGCTAGCCCCCGGCGGAAGCGATACAGGGGCGCCCCCGCGGGGGCGCCCCTTCCGCGTTCCCGTAGCCTCCGCCGCCGACCAGAGGAGGGAAGCCGTGGCGAAGGTGCTCTACGAGAAACGCGACCGGATCGCGTACGTGACGATCAACCGGCCGGAGGCGCGCAACGCGATCGACCCCGAGACCCACGAGCTCTTGTGGGCCACCTGGGAGGACTTCCGCGACGACGACGCCGTCGACGTGGCGATCCTCACCGGCGCCGGCGACGACGCGTTCTGCGCCGGGGCCGACCTCAAGACCTACATCCCGCCCAAGATCAGGGAGTTCACCCCGCGGCAGGTGCGCGACAACGTGGCGCACGGGTTCGGCGGCCTCACCCGCGGCCTGCACCGGATCTACAAGCCGGTGATCGCGGCCGTCAACGGCTGGGCGCTCGCGGGCGGGCTGGAGATGGCGCTCGCGTGCGACATCCGGATCGCCTCCGAGCGCGCGCTGTTCGGCTCGTTCGAGGCGCGGCGCGGCTACCACCACGGCGACGGCGGCATCGTGCGGCTCGTCAACACCTGCGGCGCGGGGATCGCGCTGGAGATGCTGCTCACCGCCGAGCCGATCGACGCGGAGCGCGCCCTGCGCTGCAACCTCGTCTCGCGGGTCGTGCCGCACGACGAGCTGCTCGCGGCGGCCGAGAGCACGGCCCAGTCGATCCTGCGCAACAGCCAGATCGCCGTGCGCTCGGCCAAGGAGACGATCTTCGACGTCATCGGCCGCCCGCTGGACGACCAGCTCCGCATCGAGGCGCTGATGGCCTACTCCTGCGCCGACCGGGAGGAGACCCTGGGCCGCCTCGAGCAGTTCTACGAGAGGACCGACCCGGGCCGGGCCACCCGGTGAGAGCTCTCGTCACCGGCGCGGCGCGCGGCATCGGGGCCGCGATCGCCGCCCGGCTGCGCGCCGACGGGCTGGACGTGGTCACGCTCGACCGCGACTCGGGCTGCGACCACCAGGTGGACCTCGCGGCCGACCCGCTGCCCGACCTGGGCGACGTGGACGTCTGCGTGTCGAACGCCGCGATCACCGACACGATCGCGCCCGCGCACCGGATGACCGAGGAGCAGTGGCGGCGCGACATCGAGGTCAACCTGAGCGGCGCCTTCCGGGTGGTGCAGGCCTGCCTGCCCGGGATGCGCGAGCGCCGCTTCGGCCGGATCGTGGCGATCTCGAGCGGCGCCGCGGTGGCCGGGCTGCCGGGCCAGGTCGCCTACGCGGCGTCCAAGGCCGGCCTGCTCGGGATGGTCAAGACGGTCGCGGCCGAGAACGTGCGCCGCGGGATCACCGCCAACGCCGTGCTGCCCGGCCTCGTCGCCACCGAGAAGGTGCGGGCCATGCCGCCCGACGTGCTCGAGCGCGTGTCCGCCGCGCTGCCGCCGGGCCGGATGGCGGAGCCGGACGAGGTGGCGGGCCTGGTCGCCTACCTGGCCTCGGAGGAGGCGGGCTACGTGACCGGCCAGGCAATAGGGATCGACGGCGGGCTCGGCCTGAACACGATGACGCTCGGCTCTAGCCGCGAGTGACCTCGAGCCGCGTCTCCTCGAGGTCGAGGTCGCGCTCGACGCGGTGCATCACGTCATTCGAGATCGTGCCGTCGTTGCGCAGCGCGACGACCGCCCGGCGCTGCGCCTCGTAGAGCTCGAGCATCAGGCGCTGGTACGCGCGCGAGCGGTCCTCGATGCCGTCGTCGTCGTCCTCGAGCAGCCCCGCCTGCGCCTTGAAGCGCCTCCTGCGGAACTCGTACATCGCGCGGACGCGGCGCAGGGTGTCGTCGCTGACCTCCCGGCCGCCGTCGCCCTCCAGCTCGTCCAGGCGCGCGAGGGCCGCCTTGGCGGCGGCGAGGCGGGCGCGCACCTCCTCGGCCTCCTCCTCGGCCGCGTCCGCCCGTATGCCGAGCCGGCGGATCAGCGCCGGGAGGGTGAGCCCCTGCCCGACGATCGTGGCCAGGATCAGCGCGAAGGTGATGAACAGGATCAGGTCGCGCTCCGGGAAGGCCGCCCCGGAGTCGGTCTCGAGCGGCAGCGCCAGGGCGGCGGCCAGCGATACCGCGCCGCGCAGGCCGGACCAGCCCGCGACCACGCGCTCGCGCCAGCCGATCCGGCGCGCGCGCTGCTGCGGCCGGCGGTCCAGCGCGCGGATCGCGTACGGGACCGTCATGAGCCACGCGAAGCGTGTCCCCACCACCGCCAGGTACACCAGCGCGGCGTACCCGATCAGCTCCCCCGCCGCGCGCGCCTCCAGCCCGTCGAGGACCAGCGGGAGCTGGAGCCCGATCAGGATGAACAGCACCGCGTTGAGCAGGAAGACGAGGATCGACCAGACCGCGAACCCCTCGAGCCGCGTCTGCGCCGACGCGATCTCCGGCGCCCGCCAGCCGAGGTAGACCCCGCAGGTGACCGCCGCCAGCACGCCGGAGAGGCCCAGCTCCTCCGCTGGGATGAACGCCGCGTAGGCGGTGAGCAGCGAGATCGTCAGCTCGGTGGGAACGTCCTCGATCCGACGCCTGATCTCGCCCACGGCGAATCCCACGACCAGCCCGATCGCGATCCCGCCCGTGGCCGCGCCCAGGAACTCGAGGGTCGCGTCGAAGAGCGAGAAGCTCCCGCCGAGCGCGGCGGCGATCGCCACCCGGTAGGCGACGAGCGCGGTCGCGTCGTTCACCAGGCTCTCGCCCTCGATCACGTTGACGAGGCGCCGCGGGGCGCCCAGCCGCCGCATCACGGCCGTCGCCGCCACCGGATCGGTGGGCGCGACGATCGCCCCGAGGACGAACGCCACCGCCCACGGCATCTCCATCACCTCGTGCGCGAGCACGGCGACGACCGGGATCGTCGCCAGCACCAGGCCGATCGACAGGAGCGAGATCGGGCGGACGTTGTCGCGCAGCGCGCGCAGGTCCGAGAAGAAGGCCGCCGAGTAGAGCAGCGGCGGGAGGAAGATCAGGAGCACGAGGTCCGGATCGAGCTCGATGTCCGGCATCCCCGGCAGGAGCCCCAGCACCAGCCCGCCGATCACGAGCGGGATCGGGTAGGGCACCGAGAGCCGGCGCGCGAGCACGTTCAGGCCCGCCACCGACACGAAGAGAACGGCGATGAAGACCTCCAGGTGCTCCACCCGCGAAGTATTGCGGGGCGCGGCCGGCGCTCTAGAGCTGCCGGGCCAGGACGGCCTTCGTCACCCGGTCCGCGATCGACGACGTCGGGCTCTCGCGCCGCACCCAGGGGTCGCCGTCGAAGTAGAGCTGGAAGATCTTCTCCGCCGTGCGGGTGGCGAGGGCCTGCGTGGTGAGGGTGGGGTTGGGGCCGCCGAGCGCGTTGGGCAGCGCCGAGTTGTCGGCCACGAACAGGCGCCTCACGGCGCGGGCCTCGCAGCTGGGGTCGAGCACCGAGTTCGTGTGGTCGAGGCCCATGCGCATCGTGGACTGCACGTGCAGGATCAGGGGCCCCCAGTTCATCCTGAACACCTGCTTCGCCCCCGCCCGCTTGAGCAGCTCGATCGCCCTCCCCACCATGAACTCGCGGTTGCGCAGCGTCCGCTGCGTGCGCTCGCGGTGCTTGAAGACGATGCTCGGGACGGCCCCGTGCTCGTCCGGAGGCACCACGCTCGACAGCGTCACGCGGTTCTGCGCCTCGACGTCGTCGTCGGTGATCACGAGCACGTTCAGCAGCCGGTCCACGTCGGAGACCAGCGACTTGAGCTGGGTCCCCGCGCGGCGGCCCATGCCGGTCACGCCCGGCGTGGGGTCGTAGCCGTTCAGGTACACGTCGTTCACGCCGGCGTCCGAGAAGGTGGCCGAGAACGCCTGGAGCGCGGGCGGCAGCCCCACCTGCTCGAGCCCGCCGCGGCCGGGGTAGTCCATCCGCACGTTGCTGCCCGGTCCCTTGCTCGAGCCCGTGTAGCGGTCGAGCACGCCGATGACCCAGTCGAAGTAGTGGTCGGTGTAGCCGCGCCCCACCCAGTCGTTGGGGTTCGGGAGGCCGCTGTTCAGCCACAGCCGCGGGTTCTCCGTGCAGCCGCCGGCCATCACCACGACCGTCGCCTCCTCGGTGGTGCTCTGGCCCGTGCGGGTGTCGCGCCAGGTCACGGCGTTGGCCACGAGGGCCCCGTTCAGGGTCACGGTCCCGATCCGCGTGGCGAACGCGTCGGTGAGCAGCGTCGCCGCCTTCGCACCCTTGCGCCACAGGTCGGCGGTGAGGGCCATCGGCATGTAGCTGTTGTCGGTGGAGCGCTTCGCGATCAGGTTGCGCGGCGCGTTGCGGGGCTCGTAGCAGCCCTGGAAGCAGTAGCCGCAGAAGGTGCAGCCGCGGGCCTTCGGGTACTCGAGCTTCGCCGCGTCGCTGGTGCGGCCCGCGTTCCCGCCCGGCTGGAGGATCGCGTTCTCCTGCGGGCGGTAGCCGGAGCGGGTGGCGTCCTTCGTGGTCAAGAGCGGCACGCCCATGCGGCTCGCTCCGCGCATCCAGGCCATCTCCTTGCTGCCCATCGGGGCGGTCTGGACGGGCAGCGTGTGCTCGACCCACTCGTAGTACGGGATCAGCTTCCGGTACGAGAACGGGAACTCGTGCGCGCGGTCGTACGCGTCGCGGTCGCGCCCGCTGTAGCCGCGGAACACGCCGGGGTAGGCGCGCGGGCAGTTGCCGTAGTAGTGCTGCGTGGTGCCGCCGACCCCGGACAGCTGCCACACGAACGAGTTCTGCGGGGTCTCGCGCAGCCACGGCGAGCGCGCCCGGTCCGACGGCCCCCAGCGGAAGTAGCCGGTCACCGGGTTGTTGGCGTCGTTCTCGAAGTGGCTCCACTCGTTCTCGGGGTCCGCGTGCCGCGCGCCCGCCTCGAGCACGAGCACGTCGAGCCCGCGCTCGGCGAGCTCCTTGGCGACCACGGCGCCGCCGCCGCCGGCCCCGATCACGATCACGTCCCTCACCGGCGGCCCGCCCGGTAGCGGCGGTCGGTCCTCACCTTGCGGCGATTGCGCCAGTAGCCCTTCAGCTCGGGCCGTCCCTCGGCCACGCCGTCGTACTGCGACAGCGTCCAGCCCACCGGCGTGCCGGCCAGCCGCCGCGTGTTGCGGTCGAGCACGCCGCCCTCCGTGTAGCTGAGGAAGCCGACCGCGCCGATCAGGATGCCCGAGACGAAGCGCAGCTCCGAGCCCTCGGTCTCGGCCTCGAAGCGGCGGAAGACCTCGACCTTGTGGTCGAAGCTCAGGCGGGCGAAGTGCGTGGGGAACGGGCCCCCGGCCGCGGCCGGGTTGACCTGGGAGGCGTAGCCGTTCAGTAGCTGGGCCACGCCGCCCGACGCCGGGAGGGTCGGGCCGGCCACGGGAAAGCCGACGAAGCGGTCGAGCAGCTCTATGACCAGCGGCGTCGCGCCGGCGTCGATCCCTCCGGGCTCCGGCGTGCTCTGCCCCTGGGCGACGGAGTAGGCGTCGGGCCCGGGCACGACGAACGCGACCAGCCCGTTGATCGTGTCTCGGACCTGGTCGGCGTCCTGGGCGAGCGCCGCCTCGACCCAGCCCTTGCTCCCGAGGAAACCGGGGAGCTGGGCGAGCAGCACGCCGGCACCCGCGAGCCCGCTGCGCTCGAGCAGCTCGCGCCGCGACATCGCCCCCGTGGCCACGCGCGGAGACTAGAGGCCGAAGGACCTTCGTCGCGTCGTGTCTACTGGCGCGATCTTCGCCCAACGTCGGCGAGCACCCATACCGCACCGACCGTCAGCAACGCGAGGATGCCGCCGAGCAGGAGGTCCCCGCTGATCAGTAGCCAGATCGCGGCGAAGCCCGCCAGGACGACGCTGAGGAGCCAGTACGCCTCGCCGAAGAGCGCATCGATCAGACGTCTCACCCGCACTCGGTCGAGGGGAAGTCCCCTCGTGGCCTCCCCCCGCGATTACCACAGTCGTATCGCCGGATCACGCCCCAGCCCCAGCGGGCTCCGTCACGAAGCGTGTTGAATCCGATCTGCAGAGGCGTGGCGTCGAAGACCCCGAGGCCACATCCGATCGCCGCGCCCTTCACGCCGCCCCTCAGCGCGCCGCCGATGGCGCCCGTCGCGCACCCTCGGACGGCATCGCCGATGCTGTCCGGGAGCTCGATCCCCAAGAGCATCCCCGTCGGATCGGTGTTGTTGACGGGGTCACCGGCGACGTAGAGGTAGCGGTTCCCCTCGCGCAGGTCCCCGGCCTGGTCCAGCGGATCCTGCTGCGTCCACCGCCCGATCAGCGGGTCGTAGTAGCGCGCACCGAAGTGGTACAGCTTGCCTGATCCGGTGGTGTCGAAACCGCCCGCGAACTTGATGTAGTTCGACGTGGAACCGGTCGTCGACAGGTCAGCGCCGAATGGCTCGTACAGATACGTGTTCAGCGTGGCGCCGTTCACGTCGGCGAGCTCGACCACCGAGCCGAGGGCGTCTCCGAGGAAGTACGCCCGCCCACCGTCCGGGTAGGTCGCTCCAATCGGCGATCCGTCGGGCTCGCGGATGTAGAAATAGTTCCCCGAGCCGCTCGTGCGGACCTGGACGCCGAGAGCACTGTTGTGGAGCGTCGGGGTTCCGAATTGCACGAGCTCGGACTGACCCTCGCCGAGGTGGGCGGCCGTATAGGACGTCCCTCCGGTCGAGGTGTGGCTCGTGATCTGGTTGCGCACGTTGTAGGAGAAGCTGCGCCCCGCGCTGTTCGACGTCTCGTTGCCGTTCGCGTCGTGGACGTAGGTCGTGGATCCCGTCGGCGCCGCGTTGCAGGCCGGCAGCGGGTCGGCGATCGCCGCACCGCGCTCCCAGCAGAGCTGGTTGACCTCGTTGTACTTGTAGGTCGTCGTCGCCGTCGAGGTGCCGTTGAAGTACTTCTCCTCGCGCCGGTTCGAGGCGTTGTCAAAGGTGTACTCGAAGCGGCGCTTGACCGTCCCGTTCGTCGTCTCCGCCTTCTTGAGCCGGTCGTTCGCGTCGTAGAGGAAGGTCGTGATGTCGGAGTTCGTGTTGTCGGTCTCCTTCTGCCGCAGCGAGGTCTGCTTCGCGCTGGCGTCGGCGTAGTCGTACGACAGGTCCACCAGCGCCGGGTTCGTCCCCTTCTGAGCCTTGATCCGCTTGACCTTGCTCGAAGTGTCCCAGTCGTTGTCGACGACCACGCCGTTGGGCAGCGTGGTCAGGTCGCGCCGGTCGCGGTTGTCGTAGGTGAACGTCGTGCAGCGCACGGTCGGGTTGCTCGTGCAGCTCCCGCCCGGCTCGGCCAGGCTGGTCAGGTTGTTGACGTCGTCGAACCCGTACAGGACCTGATAGCTGTTTGCCCCGAGCGTGCTCTTGAACGTGCTCAGGTTGCCGGTTTTGTCGTACGTGTAGTCGTTGACCTTCGAGCTCGGGTACGTCTCCTTCGTCCCGCGGTTGAGCTTGTCGTAGTCGTAGCTCGTCTGCGTGATCGTGCCGCCGACGGTCTCCTTCCGCAGTGTGCGGTTGCCGTCGAAGTCGTACGTGTAGTCGATCGTGCCCTGGTTGATCGAGTTGGTCGTGTACGTGACCTGCTTGATGCGGTCGAGCTTGTCGTACGTGAACGTCTGGACTTGGTTCTTGCCGTCGGTGAACGTCGCGATCCGGCCGAGCGAGTCGTACGTGAACTTCTGCTGGCCGAGCTGCGAGCTCCCCGAGACCGGGTTGGCGATCGTCGGCGGGATGACCTTCTCCAGGTTGCCAATCTGGTTCGCCGGCGGCGTCGGCACGTCGGTGGACGTGAAGTAGTCGTACGTCGTCGTCCGTCCGTTGCCGTCCATCGCGGTCTGGAGGGTGCCGTCGGTGTTGTAGTCGAGCTTTGCCTTCACCTGGGTCGGGCTGTTGCCGTCCTTGACGAGCGTCACGTCGCCGACACCGGTGTTCGTGTTGTTGTCGTACTCGATGGCGGTCTTCGAGCCCTGCGGATTGGTGGTCTCGTTCGGCAGGTAGCGGAGGCGAGACGTCGTGGTCGCCGGGTCCGGGTAGGCGATGCTGAACGTCTCCCCGGCCGGCGCGTCCCCGCCCTTGAGGTTCTGCGTCGGATCGGTGCCGGTCGTCTCGTAGTTCAGGTTGTACACGGAGCCGCTGGTCCCGCCGATCGTCAGCTTCTGGACGTTCCCATGCGTCGTGTACTGACCCTCGCGCTCATGCCCGCGCGCGTCGACCGTCTTGCGCACCCGGTCGTTCGACGGGTCCGAGCAGTACGTGGTGTTCTTCCCGCGCGGGTTCGTCGCCACGGTCTTCGCTTCACCCGCGTTGCAGGCGGAGTCGCCGCTGGCCGCGGTGCTGTACGTGTAGGTCGTCGTCGCGTAGTCCGACGTCGCCGGGTCCAGCAGGCGCTTGACGTCCTTGACCTTGCCGTCGGTGTGCCATGTGAACTCTGTGACGCGGCTGCCGGGCGTCGTGATCTTGATCAGGTTCCCGCTCGCGTCGTAGTCGTAGTCGGTGACCTTGCCCTCGGGATCGGTGTAGGTGATCACGCGGTTGGTCTCACCGCCCGTGGTGCCGTACGTGTAGCCCCACGTGCGGCCGGTCGGGTCGCTGATCCCCGTGATCCGCCCGCTGGAGTTCGAGGTGACGTCGAAGCTGCGGCCCTGCGTATCGACGATCGTGTCGAGGAAGTTGTTCGTGTCGTAGGTCAGCTCGATCTTGTTGCGGCCAATGGTGCCGTCGAGGTGGCGGTCCTCGATCCGCTTCACCGGCCATCCGAGCTCGCTGAAGACGTAGCGGATGCCTGAACGGCGGAGCGTGAGCACGTAGTCGCCGTTGCCGACGTTCGGGTCGTACTTGAGATCGGCGTCGATCTCGGGCGGGCTCGTGAACGTGTTCGTGCCGCTCTTCTTGAAGTAGAACGGGGCACCGTTGCCGAGGTACACGGCCGCGTTGCCGTTGCCCATGTCGCGTAGCCAGACGTCGATTCCGAGCGAGCCCGTGCCGCCGCGGCCGAAGGCGCCCGAGTACGACCCGTTCCAGCGCGAGTTGAACTGCCGGGTCAGGACGAGGTCGAGCATCCGTCCGGACACGTTCAGGTCGGTGTTGACGATCTGGAGGTTGCCGTTCGCGACGTTGACCGAAGCGCCCATGCGGTCACTAAGCGGGGGCTGGCCGTCGAGCGTCTGCGACGGGCGCTCGGAGAGCCGCGGCTCCCACTCGACCTCGAGGTACGGCCGCTGCGTGCTGCCGGCCTCGCTGGAGTGGAACCAGACCTTGTTCACCTCGAGCGGGTCCGCGCCCTTCATCAGGACGCCGTGGTCCGCGTCGCTGCGGTCCACCCAGCGCTGCACCTGGTCGGTCATCTGCCAGTAGAACCAGGTGTTGGCGGCGTTGGCGGTCTGGGTGTCGAGCGCCGTCGAGACGTAGTCACCGCCGGGTGTGGTCCAGGCGTTCGTCCCGTCGTACGTGTTCCAGGTCGGCGGTGGCGTCCACGAGCGGGTGAGCCGGTGGGCGCTGATCTTCTTCGGCGTGCTGAGCGACTGGGCGGACGACTCCTTCACGGCCATCGTGCCCTTGAGGACGATCGCGTCGCGCGGGATCGAGGACCCGGCCACGTCGAACTTGACCACGCCGTGGCGCTGGAACCCGTTCCAGTGGCCGGCCGAGAAGGTGGTGTTCGAGCAGGCGGACGTGGTCGGCACCTCGTTGTCCAGGGTGCAGTCGTGGCCGGGCCCGGTCAGGTTGGTGGTCGGGTCGACGGCCACCGGGAAGCGGCGGCCGGGGCGCTCGAGCCAGTCGCGGTCCACGGTCAGGCGCAGGCGCCAGCCCTCGCCGGCGCGCGACAGGTCGAACTTCGCCTTGTCGACCGGCTGTTCCGCTCCGGACTCCTGCACGAACGGGGCCGGCAGGGCGAAGCGGGCCTCCCCGGCGCCGTCCACGACCTCCACGCCGCCGTCGCGCGTCTCGCGCACCTTCAGCCCGGAGCTGGCCTCGATCCGGTAGTCGAACGTCGAGCGCGCCTGCGCGTCGGCCAGCATCAGCGTCTCCTTCAGCGCGTCCGCCTGGGACTCGAGCTCGACGGCGACCCCGGGGAACACGCCGTCGAAGCGCACCCGGTTGTCCGCGACCTCGGCCGGTGCCGCGCCGGCGTTCTCGAGCTCCACGCTCAGCCAGCGATCGCCTTCGGCGATGCGCACGGGCCGGCCCGCGAGCCGCATCGGGAGGTCCACCTCGTGGCGGTTCGCCCGATTCGTGAAGCTCGCCATGTCCGTGTCGCGGATCAGCTCGTTCTCGATCTCCTGCCAGTCGCCGCCCTCGTCCTTGTAGTGGACCGGCGCGGGGAACAGCCGGGACACGTATCCGCGCCCGTCGGCCGAGGCGAACGTCTTCGACGTCCGCGTGCGCTTGTCGATCAGCTCCTGGCCGGGCGTGGGCTGTGCGCTGGCTCCCGCCGGCGGGTCGTCCTGGCCGGCGGAGGCCGAGGAGAGCGAGGCCACGGCCGCCAGGGCGGCGACCAGGCAGGCGAGCAGAACAGGTCGAACGGCGATGCGGATGTAGGCCACTGCGAGTCCCCCCGAAGCTCGCCGCCAGCCCCTCGCCGCGACAAACCCCTGAAATCGATGTGCAGACCCTCTTCGCTCAGCGCCTACTGAGTCAATCCCCCGGATCGGGGATTTGAGCGTTAAGAAGACACCTGGAACAGCACCCACGCCAGCAGCAGGCCCACGAACCCGACCACCAGCACGCCCGCCAGGATCCGGAGCGCGCGCGAGCCGAACGGGCGCTCGTCCCCCTCGGCGGGGGCCAGGTCGGCGAGCTGGAGCGTGCGCCGGGCGGCCTCGGCGCCGGACTCCGGCACGAGCACGTCGCGCGGGCCGGCGGCGAGGAAGTCGGGGACGTCGAAGCCCGCGCTGCGGCGGAGGATGCTCGGCACGCCGTCCTCGAGCAGGAGCCCCTGGATCAGCTCGGCCTCGGCCTGGTTGCGCCCGCCGGCGACCCGCACGAGCTCGCCGCGGGTGTAGTCGGGGCGTACCTTGCGGCGCCACTCGTCCGCCGGGGTGCGCGGGGCCTCGGCCTCGTCGGCGCCGGCGTACACCAACGGCATCCCGCAGGCCTGGCAGAAGCGCTCGTCCGGCCCGTGCTCCTGCCCGCACGACGGGCAGACCAGCGGGCCGCTACTCGATCTCGAGCGGCTCTTCTCGGACATCGCCGTCCTGGATCCACCAGGCGCGGACTTGCGGCTCGTCCTTGAGCGAGACGATCAGGTTCAGCCAGTGGTCGTACTGGGCGACGTTCCGGTCCTGCTCGGAGGGCACCGCCTCGCTGCGCGGGTGCGAGTGGTACACGGCCACGCCGAAGCCCTCGTCGTCCAGGTCGTTCGCGGCCATCAGCGTCTCGAACCCGAACTCGAACCCGTACTTCGAGCGGCGGGCGCTCTCCGCCCTGAAGACCTGCTCGATGCGGCCGTCCTTCATCCGCGCGTAGCCGCAGCACTCGTACGGCTCCTCCTGCCGCGCGTGCGCGATCAGCTCGTCGTGGTCGGCCCGCGAGATGCGCATGCGGATCACCCTAGACGGCGGACGCACGGAGCGAACCGGCAAGATTGAACCATGGAGACCGAACTGGCCGTCTTCGCTCTCGGAGCGGTGTTCGCCGTGGCGCTCCAGCTGTTCATCTCGCGTCTGACGCTCGAACGAGAGAAGCGCAAGGAAGCCTGGATTCGCAAACTCAACAGCTACGAGAACTTCTATCGCGCGATGACCGGGCTCATCGACCTTGTGAGCGCGGGCGTGCGGGTGCCCGAGCAGCAGTTCTGGGAGGCGATGGTAGACGCGCGCAAGTCGGCTTACGATGCGGCTTCGTACGACGCGGAGAACCCTGAGCGGACGGCTCGCATGCGGCAGCTCACACTTGACCTCGTCCTCGCCTACCAGGGCGGCGAGTTGGATGGCGAGCGGCTGCGCGAGCTGCGGGAAGAGACCGAGGCCATACGTAGCGGGTTCTATAGCGAGGAGCGCGCGGCTTTGCCGCGTGGGCGCGGCTGAATACGATCAGCACATCCACCGGCTCTCCCGTCGCGCCGCCCTTGGTCTGGCCCTCCCCGCCGTCGCCGCGCTCGCCGGTTGCGACGGCGACGACGGCGACCTCCAGGACACGACCCAGACGATCAGCCCCGAGCGCAAGCGCGGCGACGCGGCCGTCGTCGCCTCGCTGCTCGACCTCGAGCGGACGGCCGTGGTGGCCTACGAGACCGCCCGCCCGCGCCTGGGCGAGCTGGCCGCGCGCTTCCTGGCCCACGAGCGCGCCCACGCCCGCGCTCTCGAGCGCGCCCTGCGCGAACTGGGTGCCAGCCCCGACGCGCCCCGCCCCCGCTCCGCGTACTCGAGCGACTTCCCGCCGCTGCGCACGCGCGAGGACGCGCTGCGCTTCGCCCTCGACGTCGAGCAGACCCAGATCGCGGCCTACGGCGACGGCGTGCCGGCGCTGTTCACGCCCGAGCTGCGTGTGACGGTCACGACGATCTTCGCCGCGCAGGCCGAGCACACGGCCGTGGTGCTGGGAGAGCTCGGCGAGCCGCAGGCGCCGCGCGACTTCCTCGTCGGGGAGCCGCCGGAGTGAGGCTGACCCGACGGACCGCGCTGCTCTCCGC
>JALZEZ010000177.1 GCA_030861775.1 Actinomycetota bacterium | reverse complement strand
GCGTCGCGCCGCGTCACCGGCGCGTCGCCGGCCAGCTCGCGAAGCGCGAGCCGCGCGAGCGCGGGCGGCAGGCCGCGCAGCACCCGCAACGAAAAAGGGGTCTGACCCCTTTTTAACGCTTCTGTAACAGTCGCATCGAGCACCTCCGCCTCCTCGCGGAGCTGCGCGGCCGTCTCCGCGATGTTCAGCTCGGCGGCCGGGTTCAGCTCTCGCAGCGCGGGCAGCACCTCCGCCCTCACGCGCGCGCGCGCGAAACGGAGGTCCTCGTTCGTCGGGTCCTCGCGCCACTCGAGGCCGCGCTCGCGGCAGTAGGCGCGGACCTCCTCCCGGGTGATCGCGAGCAGCGGGCGGACCAGCCGGCCGCGCCGCGGCGCCATGCCCAGCAGCGCCCGGCGGCCGGGCGAGACGGCCAGGCGGTAGAGGACGGTCTCGGCCTGGTCGGAGGCGGTGTGGGCGGTGGCGTAGTCGCCCACCGCGTGGCGCTCGGCGAGCTCGTAGCGCGCCTCGCGCGCGGCGGCCATCAGGTTCCCGGGCGCGCCCGCGAGGTCGATCCGCTCCACCACCAGCGGCACCCCGAGGTCGCGGCAGAGGCGCTCGCAGAACTCGGCGTCGCCCGACTCGCGCAGCCCGTGGTCCACGTGCAGGGCGGAGACCTCCGCGCCGAGCCGCACCGCCACGTCGAGCAGGCAGACCGAGTCGCCGCCGCCCGAGAGCAGCACGAGCAGCGGCTCGCCGGCCCGCACCAGCTCGCGGGCGGCCTCGAGCGGGTCAGGGCGCGGCGGCGACACGGCAGAGCGAGCGCGGCTCGTCGAACCCCTTGAGCTTCACCTGGCCGATGTTCTCGTAGCGCAGGTGGTCGTCGTCGCGGATCCCCTCCATCACGGAGTCGCTGACCAGCACCTCGCCACCGCGAGCCCGCGCCACGACCCGCGCGGCGAGGTTCACGTCGCGGCCGAAGTAGTCGCCGTCGCGGTAGAGCGCGATGCCGGTGTGCACGCCGATGCGCGGCGTCGGCCGCTCGTCCCAGAGCTGCTGGAAGCCGACCGCCCAGTCGGTCAGCGCGGCGGGGTCGCCGCCGACGATCATCACCTCGTCGCCGATGGTCTTGATCACGCGCGCGTCCTCGGGCAGCGTCTCGGTCACGGCGTCGATGAAGCGCTCGACGGTGGTCAGCGCCTCCTCCTCCCCGGCCTCCTCGGTGAAGCGCGTGTAGCCGGCCAGGTCGGCGAAGGCGATCGTGACACGCACGCGGCCGAGGTCGACCGACTCGTCGAGCTCGACCTCCATGTGGCCGACCACGTCGCGCTCCACGAACTCGTGCAGGAAGCGCTGGTGGAGGTAGTCCATGATCGGCGAGGCGAGCGGGAGCAGGTCTCCGGCCAGACCCTCCATCTCCTGGGCCATCTGGAGCCCGGGCACCCCCTCGCGCATGAGCGGTTCGTGCACGTAGATGTGGAAGAGCCGGGTCTCGGCGTCGGCGATCCGCGACAGCGCCTGGCCGTAGACGCGCAGGAGCTGGAGGAAGGCGACCAGCGGGAAGCCGGCCTCCAGCACGGAGGCCACGTAGCGGAGCGCCTGCACGTCCTGGGCGGAGACGGTCTCCGGCCGCCGCGGGGCGAACCCCAGCGTGGACCAGATCCGCTCGACCAGCTCGGGCTCCAGGCCGACCTCCTCGGCCGCGTCGTCGAACGGGACCTCCCCGCGGCCGTCCGGCGAGAACAGCTCCTCGACGAAGCCCGTGGCCAGCCGCCCCTCCTCGCCGGCCCGGCGCAGCTCGTCGAGGGTGTGGCCGCGCTCGCGCAGCCGGGCCACCATCCGGGCGTGCGAGACGGCCACCGCGGGCCACTCGCTGGTGTCGTCGTGCTCGGGGATGACCCCGGTCTCGACCCAGCGCTTGAGAGTCGATGGCGTGACGCCGACCAGATCGGCGGCCTCCCTGAGGCTGAGGACCTCCTCGGTCACGCCTTCCACGCTACCGGCGCCCAGGTAGACTCGCGCGCCCACCCGGAGGGAGGACAGGCGTGAACTACTTCGTCACCGGTGCGACCGGCTTCATCGGACGCCACCTGGTCGAGCTGCTGCTGAAGCGCGAGGGGACGATCCACGCGCTCGTCCGCGAGGGCTCGCGCGGCCGGCTCGACGAGCTGGCCCAGCGCCTGGACGCCGGCGATCGCATCGTTCCCGTGGTCGGCGATCTGACCAAGGAGCGCCTCGGGGTGGACGGCTTCGGCGAGCGGATCGACCACTTCTTCCACCTCGCCGCGATCTACGACATGGCCGCGGACGAGGAGACGATGATCAAGGCCAACGTGGACGGCACCCGCCACGTGGTCGAGTTCGCGAACTCGATCGAGGTCGGCACCTTCCACCACACCAGCTCGATCGCGGTGGCGGGCAAGTACAGGGGGCTGTTCCGCGAGGACATGTTCGACGAGGAGCAGAAGCTCCCGCACGCCTACCACCAGTCGAAGTTCGACTCCGAGCGGGTGGCGCGCAACGAGGTGAAGGCGCCGCTGCGGGTGTACCGGCCCGGCATCGTCGTGGGCCACTCGGTCACCGGCGAGATGGACAAGGTCGACGGCCCCTACTACTTCTTCAAGCTGATCCAGCGGCTGCGGGCGGCGCTTCCGCAGTGGTTCCCGATCGTCGGCATCGAGGGCGGCAAGGCGAACCTCGTGCCGGTGGACTTCGTGGCCCGCGCGATGGACCACATCGCGCACCTGCCCGACGAGGATCTGCCCTGCAAGACGTTCCACCTGGTGGACCCGGACCCGCTCACGGTCGGCCAGTCGCTGAACGAGTTCGCCAAGGCCGCGCACGCCCCGCAGTTCGCGATGCGGGTGGACTCGAACATCACGAACATCGTGCCGAAGCCGGTGCAGGCCGGCCTGAACGCGGTGCCGACGGTGAAGAACATCCGCGAGACCGTCCTGCGCGACCTGCACATCCCGCCGGCCGCGCTCGAGAACCGCGAGTTCGAGGCCGACTTCGACGCGCGCGAGACGCAGCGCGCGCTGACCGGCACCGGCATCGCGGTGCCCCCGCTGTCCACCTACGCGACCAAGCTGTGGGACTACTGGGAGCGCAACCTCGACCCGGACCTGTTCCGCGAGCGCAGCCTCACCAAGTCGATCGCGGGCAAGCGGATCCTGGTCACCGGAGCGTCCAGCGGGATCGGCCGCGAGCTGGCGCTGAAGCTCGGCGAGGCCGGCGGCGAGGTGATCCTCGTCTCGCGCACGCGCGAGAAGCTCGAGGAGGTCGCCGACGCGATGGAGAAGGTCGGCGGCAAGCCGCACGTCCATCCGGCCGACCTGTCGGACCTCGACGACATCGAGCGGCTGGCCCGCGAGGTCATCGAGGAGTACGGCGGGATCGACATCCTCGTGAACAACGCGGGCCGCTCGATCCGGCGCTCGCTCAAGGCGTCGTACGACCGGTTCCACGACTTCGAGCGGACGATGCAGCTCAACTACTTCGGCGCGCTGCGGTTGATCGTCTCGCTCATGCCCGGCATGCGCGAGCGCCGGAGCGGCCACATCATCAACATCTCGAGCATCGGCGTGCAGACGAACACGCCGCGCTTCTCGGCGTACGTGGCCTCGAAGGCGGCGCTCGACGCGTTCTCGCGCTGCGTCGCGCCCGAGGTGATCGGCGACGGCGTGCACATCACGACGATCTACATGCCGCTGGTGCGGACCCCGATGATCGCGCCGACGAACATCTACGACGCCTTCCCCACGCTCAGCCCGGAGGAGGCGGCGCAGCTCATCACCGACGCGATGATCGACCGGCCCAAGCGGGTGGCGACCAGGCTCGGGACGTTCGGCCAGGTGCTGTACGCGGTGTCGCCGAAGATCGTCGACCAGGTGATGAACACCGCCTACAACATCTTCCCCGACTCCAAGGCCGCGCGCGGGGAGAAGAAGCCCAGCGCCGAGGCGAAGGGCGAGGCCGACGGCGCGCCGAAGGAGCAGCAGGAGATGTCCACGGAGGCCATCGCGATGGCTTACCTCATGCGCGGCGTGCACTTCTAGTCGCCACGAAGACAAATCCCCCATTTGGGTGTCCGCCGGAGAGGTAGAGTCTGCGTAGCGGGCTCGCGTGACTGTTCCTGTCGACATCACCGACGCGCGTCTGATCAAGGCGTTCGCGCATCCTCTCAGGCTGCAGATCCTGAGCCTGCTCGACAACCGCGTGGCCAGCCCGAAGCAGATCGCCCTGGAGCTGGGCACCCCGCTTCCGAACACGGCCTACCACGTGCGCCAGCTCGCCGCGCTCGGGCTGGTCGAGCTCGTCCGGCGCACCACCCGCGGCGGCGCGATCGAGCACCACTACACCGCGAAGGTGCGCCCCACCGTCCCCGACGAGGTGTGGGCCACGCTGCCGGACATCGTCAGGCGCGCGTACTCGGGCAGCCTCCTCCAGTCGGCGATCGCCCAGATGGCCGAGGCGGCCGACAGCGGGGGGTTCGAGCGCGACGACGTGCACCTCACGCGGACCCGCGGGCGGGTGGACGAGAAGGGCTGGAACGCGCTCTCGCGCGAGTTGATGCGGACGCTCGAGCGGTTGGAGAAGATCGTGGACGAGGCCGAGGCGCGGCTGAAGAAGAACCCCGAGGCCGAGTCGTTCCTGGCCGGCGCGGTGATGGCGCTGTTCGAGGCCCCCTCGCCGTCGGCGGACGGCGACGGCGACGGCTCCGCGAAGGCTAAGCCGTCAGGTGCGGGTAGTCGCGCTCGAGCAGCGCGCGGTACTGCCCGTAAACCGGCTTCGTGATCGGGATCAGGGCGAGCGCCTTCTTCACGTTCCCCGAGGTCTTGATGCGGCGGCGGGCGATCGCCATCGCGACGTTCTCCTTGCCCTGGAAGTAGCGGTTCGCGACCTCGGAGTCCATGGTCATCTTGACCTCGGGCTCCCAGTCGACGTCGTCGGTCCACTCCCAGCGGAGGTTGCGGCCGTCGGCGCCGTCGGCGGGGCCGATGTTCACGACCAGGTCGACGTCGGGGAACTCGTACCGCAGCGGGGTCTCGGCGTCGCGAAGCTTGGGGCCCATCTCGGGGTGCCTGCTCATCATCTCGAAGACCTTGTCCATCACTTCGCGGCATTCGTCCGCCGAGCTGAAGCTGCTCATTTGCGGAACCCTAGAGGAAGGTGGACCGGCGCTTGGCGAGGTTCTCCCAGACCTTGCCCTGGATCAGCTCGCGCACGTACTCGGACAGCTCGAAGACGAGCGCGCGGTCGGCGGCGGCGTCGGGGCCGAACTCGCTGAGGTCGATCGGCTCGCAGAACTCGATCCGCCAGCGCGACGGCAGCGGGATGGCGCCGAGCGGGCCGAGCGCCGGGAAGGTCGGCGTGACCGGGAAGAACGGCGCGCCGGTGAGGCGGGCGAGCACGCGGGCGTCCGCGAGCTTGGGGTGGACCTCCTCGCTGCCGACGATCGCCACCGGCACGATCGGCGCCTGGGCGCGCAGCGCGATCTCCACGAAGCCGCCGCGGCCGAAGCGCTGGAGCCGGTAGCGGTCGCGGTAGAGCTTCTGGGTCCCCATCGTGCCCTCGGGGAAGACGGCCACCAGCTCCTCCTGGTCGAGGAGGCGGAGGGCGTCGTAGGGGGAGGCCGGGACCCCGCCGAGCTTGCGGATGGCGACCGAGACGTAGGGCAGCTCGAAGGCCCAGTCGAGCACGGTGAAGCGCGGGTAGCGGGGGAGCGGGTGCTCGCGCTGGATGGCCACGCCGATCATCGCCGCGTCCCAGGGGAGGATGCCCGCGTGGTTGGCCACGAGCATCGCGCGGCCGTGGGCGGGGATCAGCGGGACGCCCTCGGCCTGGACGCGCCACCAGTGGTCGTAGAGGAACTCGAGGAAGGGGAGCGCGAGGTCGGCGAACTCCTCGTCGAGACCCCAGTCGTCCTCGTCGTAGCCGCCGCCGAGCCGGCGCATGACGGCCTCCAGGGACTCGCGCGCCTCGCGCGGGAGCGCGCCGCTGGTCTCGATGCCGCCGCGGATCGCGCGCAGCGCGGCGATCATCGGGGCGAATGGGCCGTCGCTCACGCGGCCTCCGCGTAGTCGCGCACGGCGTCGACGGTCGTGTAGCGGGGCATGTAGCCGACCTCCTGCTCGAGCCGGGTCGTGTCCACTCCCCGGCCGTACCGCAGCAGTCGCTGGAAGTCCGCCGAGAAGCTGAACAGGCCGGCGCGGCGGCCGAGCTGGGTGGTGGGGCCGAACAGCGGGGCGGGGACCGGGAGGGTCGGCCGGCCGACCATGCGTATGGCCCGGGTCAGGCCGATCGTGCCGCGGGCGGCGACGTTCACCGCGCCGCGGACCGGGTGCTTGACGGCGGCCACCAGGGCGTCGAGCGCGTCGGTCTCGTGGATGAATTGGAGACGGGGGTCGAAGCCGAGGTAGGTGGGGATGAGCGGGAGCGAGAGGTAGCGCGTGATCTGGGTGGCGTGCGCGGGGCCGATCGTGAGCTGGTAGCGGAGCATGGAGCAGACGACGTGCTCGTGACGGCGGCGGAACGTCTCGAACAGGTTCTCGATCTCGGCCACGTCGCGCTGGAAGCGCGTGCGCAGGGGGTAGAGCCGGGCCATGTCCTCGGTGAAGAACTGGGGGGCGGCGGGCTCGGATCCGTAGATGCCGGCGGAGCCGCGGACGACGATGGCGTTCAGCGTGGGGACCGCCTCGCAGGCGGCGAGCAGGTTGAGCGAGCCGATGACGTTGATGTCGTGCGCGGAGCGCGAGGACATGCCGGGGCCGGGCTGGCGGACGATCTGGTTGTGGACCACCGTGTCCGCGCCCGTGGGCGGGATGAGCTTGGCGATGTCCGGGTCGCGGACGTCGGCCTCGATGAACTCGGTCTGCGCCAGCTGCGCCTTCGGGCGCTTCGTGTCGAGGCCCGCCACGTACTCGACCTCCGGGTCCTCCTCGAGGGCCCGCGCCAGCTCCGTGCCGAGGTAGCTCGCGATGCCGGTGATGAGGACGCGCCGCCCGGGCACGTCAGGAGCGCGCGCGACCGCCCGAGCCGCGCGAGCCGCCGCTCCGCGAGCCGCCCGCTCCGCCCGACCCGGACC
>JALZEZ010000176.1 GCA_030861775.1 Actinomycetota bacterium | reverse complement strand
CCTCGGTGGCGCTAGCGAGCGCCGCGCGCGGGTCGTCCGCGTTCGAGCGGATGGCCTGCTCGGTGGCGGCGATGAAGCGCTCGGCCTCGCGCATGACGTAGGCCTGGGCCAGGTCGCGCCGGCCGCCGAACGCGTTGTAGAGCGTCTGCCGGCTCACGCCCGAGCGCTCGGCCACCTCGGCCATCGTCACCCCCGACCACTCGCGGTCGGCCAGCAACTCGCCCACCGCGTCGAGCACGGTGTCGCGCAGCAGGCCGCGCGAAGCCTCGGCGAAGCGCACGGCGGCCATCTCAGCCGTACCGGGCCAGGTAGCGCTCGCGCTTGCGGGGGTGGATGTTGGCCCGGGTCACGTCGCCCCCGTAGTGCGCCAGCACGCGCGGGTCCATCACCCGCCGCCACAGCGGCGTGACGCACGCCAGCAGGATCATCGTGGCGTAGCCCGATGGCAGCTCCGGCAGGCCCTCGTAGTGGCGCAGCGCCTGGTAGCGGCGGGTCGGGTTCGCGTGGTGGTCGCTGTGGCGCTGGAGGTGGTAGAGGAAGACGTTCGAGGCGATGTTGTCGCTGTTCCAGGAGTGCTCCGGCCGGGTGCGCTCGTAGCGCCCGTCCTCGCGCCGCCGGCGCAGCAGGCCGTAGTGCTCGAGGTAGTTGACGACCTCCAGCAGCGAGAACCCGACCACCGCCTGCACCGCGAGCCAGGGCACGATCTCCGTGCCGAAGGCCAGCACCAGCCCGCCGAACAGGGCCGCGCTCATCGCCCAGGCGTTCAGCACGTCGTTCGAGGGCGAGAGGAACGGCTTGCCGAGCCGGCTCAGCCGCTCGCGCTCGAGCTCCAGCGCCGAGCGCAGGCTCCCCCACACCGTGCGCGGCAGGAAGGCCCAGAAGCTCTCCCCCATGCGCGAGCTGGCCGGGTCCTCCGGGGTCGAGACGCGCACGTGGTGGCCGCGGTTGTGCTCGACGAAGAAGTGCCCGTAGCCGGTCTGGGCCAGGGCGACCTTCGACAGCCAGCGCTCGTGCGACTTGCGCTTGTGGCCGAGCTCGTGGGCGGTGTTGATGGCCACGCCGGCGACCATCGCCACTGTCATCGCCAGGCCCAGGCTCTCCAGGAGCGAGAGGTCGCCGCTCGACCACAGCCAGCAGGCCAGCACCAGCGAGGCGTACTGGAGCGGGATGAAGGCGTAGGTGCACCAGCGGTAGTAGCGGTCCTGCTCGAGCCACCTGATCGCGCTGTCGGGCGGGTTGGAGGAGTCCTTGCCGATCGCCTGGTCGAGGAAGGGGAAGACGCCGAAGACGAGCAGCGGCCCGAACCACCAGACGGCCCCCACGCCGGTGGCGGCGGCGAGGCCCCAGGCGATGAACGGCGCGAGCGGGATCACCAACCCCAGCAGCCAGTAGTAGCGCTTCGGATCGGCCCAGTTGACAGATGTAGCGGTCATGTCGCGGCAGTTTACACGATTCGCTGATTTGTCAAGCAGCGCGGCCGGACGCGGCCGCGCGAACGCCGGTCCGGTGTACGGACAGAAGGGGGTACTGGCCAACCGCGCCGCCGGCGCGGTCACCACGGAGGAACCCCTTTGCGCATCGTCACCCTCGACCCGTCGACGGCTCAGCCCGCCGAGGTCGAGCGCCATCTCGTCGACCTGGCCGCCGGTCCGCTTCCGAACAGGTCGGTCCAGCTCCACGCGGTGACCTCCGGTGGCGCCATCTACACGACGTGGAAGGAGACATCCGCCCCGGACGCGGCCTGGGTTCAGCCGGCGCTCGGCTGGGCGGAGGGCGTCACGTTGTCCGGCATCGCGATGGGGGTGCTGCCGGACGGCCGGCTTCAGGGCTTCGCGGTCGAGCGCGACAACGGCGCCGTGCGCAGCTTCTGGAAGGAGACGACGGCGGCGAACTCCGGATGGACGTCCGCGAACGTCTTCGGGCCCGCGCCGCCGCCCGCCGCGACCGTCTCGGTGAGCCGCCTGCCGGACGGCCGCCTCCTGGTCTGGTCGATCGGCCGCGACGGGGTTCTGCGCACGTCGATGAAGCAGACGTCCGATCCCAACTCCGGCTGGACCGCCTGGCAGGCCTTCAAGGCTCCCAATCTCGGCTACCCGCGCCACGTCATGGCCGCGCCGCTCGCGGACGGACGCCTTCAGGCCTTCGCGCTCTTCGACCCGTTTCGCAGCGGATCGACGACGGAGACCAAGCCGGAGCTACGGTTCCTCGCGTCGACCTGGATGGAGACCGCGGACCCCGGCTCGTTCAGGCCGTGGGAGCGGTGGGACACGCCGGAGCTGCCCGTCCACCACGCGACCGCGGACATCCGCGCCGACGGCTGTCTCGAGCTCTTCGCGGCCACCGGTCCAGGCCGCGTGTACTCGCGTCGCAAGGTCACGGCCTCGGCCAACGCGCCCTGGACGGCCTGGGAGCCCTTCGCCCCGACTCACCCCCACGTACGCGTCGAGACGCGCGCCACGCGGATCGGGACGGCCCGGCTCTCTGACGGCCGCCTGCAGGTGTGGCTCATGGCGCCCGGCCGCGCGGCCCGCACGACGTGGCAGGTCGGCGGGGGCCCGATGTGGACGTGGGCGTCGAGCCGAACCTTCACGACGCGCGGCTGGATGGGGGACCAGGCGGAAGTCCTGCGGCAGCGGCCGCTGTCGCGGGTGGCGATGCCTGGCAGCCACGACGCGGCGAGCTCCAAGACCACCTCGCCGGACGCCATTCAAGGCGGGTGGGCGCCGACGGCGAAGTGGCTGTCGCAGGCCGTCCGCGATTTCGGATACGCGGCGGCAGTGCCGTGGTGCGCCTGCCAGGCGGACTCGATCGCGACCCAGCTCGCCGCTGGGGTGCGCTACTTCGACCTGCGGGTGTCGGAGCGCAACCATGGCGGCTCGGCGTTCTGGACCAGCCACGCGCTCTGGAGCGAACGGCTCGACGTGGACGTCCTCGATCCCGTCGCGAGCTTCCTGCGCGGCCATCCGTGGGAGGTCGTCCTCCTCTCGATCAGGGTGATCGAGTGGGGCGACCCCTCCGACGACGAGCTGAGGCGCCTCATCGCCCACGTAGCCGAGCGGCTTCCGAACATGATGATCCCGCCGAGCGCGACTTCCGACTCGGCGCTCCAGGGCCGCACGCTCGGCGCGATCTGGACGGAGAACGCGGGGCGCGAGGTACGCGGCGGGGCGATCGTCGCCATGGATCCGACGCCGCGCGGGTGGACGCCGCAGGACCGCGTGCAGAACAACATCTGGAGCGATCGGTGGTTCCGCTGGTCGCACGACGCCAGAAGCGCGAACCCGATCAACCCGGCCGCCCGCATGGAGACCATCGAGAAGGACCTGAGCCAGTCGGACCCGGACCAGTTCGTGCTCGCCTCGTGCGAAGGCACCCCTGACCAGCAGTACATCCTCGCCAACACCCTCGGCGGCTCGACGCTGAAACTCGCCCGCGATCAGAACCCGCACATCCTCCCGTGGGTCACGCGCGAGGCGGGCCCGGCGTTCCGCCCCTGTGGGCTCAACGTCGTGTCCACCGATGACGTCGCGCGAACGGACCTGGCGGCGCTGTGCCAAGCGGCGAACGACCGGCCGCCCCCGGTCGCCCTGGGCTGGTGCGGCGACCGCGCGGGCGCGCCCGGTCAGTTCGCGGCGTTCTCGTACGACGGCACCCGCTGGGCCGGCGCGACCGCGTTCGAGACCAGGCCGTGGAACAACACTCCCGCCGCCGGCCCCGTGGTCGTCCGGTCGAGCGGCAGGATCGCCGTCGTGCTCTGGACGGACATCGCCGGGAACCTCTACAGCGCGGACTGGCCACCGGGAGTGAGATTCGACCGCGTCGCGGCACGCAGGCAGAGGGTGGACTGGCTGACGCAGCGATCGTTCAGGCCGTTCGTCGCGGCAGCGTTCCGCGATTCGGTGTGGGTCGCGTTCGGGGACGGCTTCGTCCACGCATTCGACGTCGCGAAGCCGGGCGAGGACATGGTCCTTCCGCAGACGCAGGACGGGTGGATGCCTGCGCTCGCCGCATATCGCGACCGCCTGTGGATCGTGTTTCGCAGGCGGACGGCCCCGGGCCGCGCATATGCGCTGTACCAGTGCTCCTCCGCCGACGGGCGCACGTGGACCGCTCCGCGACTGGTCGGCGGATCGAGCCCGATCGCCACCGCGCACCTGAATCCCGGGCTGGCGGTCCACGACGACCAGCTCTGGCTGGCCTGGGCCGTCAACGCCGGGGACCAGGTCGAGATCCGGGTCTCGGCGACGCGCGACGGGTCCTGGAGCAGCGGGCCGCGGGATCTCGTCGTCCGGCGGGCCTACGAGATGGTGGCGGGCGGCACCGATTTCGCGGGCCCCGTGATCGCCGCGACGGAATCGAGCCTTCTCGTCGCCAGCCAGACCGCCGATCGGAGCGTCGAGGTCCACAGCAGCCGCGACGGGCGCGTGTGGCGCTCCGAGACGACCTTCGGCGAGGCGAAGGTCCGCGGCCCGGGACTGTCGCTCTGCGTGGGCAACCGCGGGTGAGTAGCGGCGCGGCCACATGGCCGCGCGGGTAGCCACCCTCCGGTGAGGAGGGGCACCGCGGCGGTCGCAGCCGCGATCATGTTCGCGCTCGCGGCGGCCGCGCCGGCGAGCGCCGACCTGAACTCGCTCAAGGCGAGCTGCCAGCAGCGCGACGCCGCCGACGGCGACACGGCCAACGGCGTGACGCTCGCCTACCTGTTCTGCGACGACGGCGTGCCCGACGCCGGCGGCCGAACGCCCAACCTGGGCGCGCTGAAGGCCGTCGCCGTGCCGCAGCGCTACGACGGCTTCATGGGGCTGCCGCCGAAGGTCGCGCCCGACCCGAACGCCGGGGCCGATCCCGACGGCAACATCGCGATCGACATCGACGTGTCGATCCCCGACCCCGCGCGGCACCCACCGCCGCCGGGCGGCTACCCGCTGGTGGCGATGATGCACGGCTGCTGCTCGGGCAACAAGACCGGCTGGGAGGCCTCGACCATCGACGCCGGCCGCGAGCAGTGGCACTACTCGAACGCCTGGTTCGCCTCGCGCGGCTACGTGGTCCTCAACTACACCTCGCGCGGCTTCGTGGACCAGAACAACCGCGGCTCGACCGGCGAGACCCAGCTCGACTCGCGCCTATACGAGATCAACGACTTCCAGCACCTGGCCGGCCAGCTCGCGGACGACCCGTTCTTCAAGGTCGACCCGCAGCGGATCGTGGCCACCGGCGGCTCGTACGGCGGCGGCTGGACCTGGATGGCGATCACCGACCCCACCTGGCGCAGCCCGGGCGGGAAGGACATGAAGCTGGTGGCGGCCGCGCCGAAGTACGGCTGGAGCGACCTCCCCTACTCGCTGATCCCGAACGGGACTCACTTCGAGGGCGTGCCGCCCAGCACGGACCCTGGGAAGGCCGCGGAGGTCTTCGGCATGCCCAAGGCCAGCATCAACGCCGGCCTGTTCCTGTCGGGGCGTACCGGCATCCCGCCGCTGCTCGGCCCGCACGCCACGTTCCATCCCGAGATCGACCAGTCGCTGGTCTGCCTCCAGTCGGGCGACCCGTTCGAGAACAACCCCGCCTGTATGGCCTCGCTGGCGCAGACGCTGCCCGCCTTCTACGCCGACCGCTCGGCCTACTACCAGAACCACTTCTTCGAGCGGCTGGCCACCGAGCCGGCGGCGCGCGTGCCGATCTACAGCGCCGGGACGTTCACCGACAACCTGTTCACCGCGATCGAGCACCGGCGGATGGTCGACCGGATGAAGGCGGTCGTCCCCGGCTACCCGGTGCAGGAGTTCTACGGCGACTACAACCACTTCGTCCAGAACAAGCCGAAGGAGTGGGGTGACGTGTGCGGCGAGGACCGGCACGTCTGCCGCTTCGCCGACTACCCGGGCGGGAACCTCAACGCCCAGCCGGCCGGGCGCGTGCTGATGGGCGTGACCACCCGGCTGAACGGCTTCCTCGACCACTTCGTCCGGCCGCAGGGCAACTCCGAGGCGCCGCGGCCCGACTTCGACGTGACGGGGTCGCTGCTCATCTGTCCCCAGAACGCCGACGCGGCCCACCCCGCCGACGAGCCCGGCGACCGCTTCACCGCCCCCACCTTCGACGAGCTGGCGCCGAACACGCTCACGATCCTCGCCACCGGCGCGCAGGCCACCTCGAACAGCGCGACCAGCTCGCACGCCGCACAGGCGGATCCCGTGGGCAACAGCACGGCCAACGGCGGTCGCTGCCCGGTCACGAACACGGCCGCCGGGCCCGGCACCGCGGTGTACGACTCGGAGCCGCTGGAGCGCGACTACACGATGCTCGGCCTCTCGCGCGCGCACGTGACCCACACCGGCTCCGGCAACGACATCCAGCTCAACGCCCGCATCTACGACGTGTTCCCGAACGGCGACGCGGTGATGATGGACCGCGGCGTGCGGCGCGTGACGCTGCCGAACGGCACCACCTCGTTCCCGATCCAGGGCAACGGCTGGCGCTTCCCCAAGGGGCACCGGATCCGGGTGGAGCTGACCCAGAACGACGCGCCGTATGTGCGCCAGTCGAACCAGCCCTCCGCGCTGCTGATCACCGCGCTGCGGCTGGAGGTGCCGGTCCGCGAGGCGTCGGACACGATCGGCGGCGGCGCCTCCGGCGCCACGCCACCGGGGGTGGACCTCACCGCCCCGCGCCTGGCCAGCGACACGAGCCGCGACCCGCGCTTCCGGCTGGGGCTGCGCCGCAGCGCCGGCCAGCCCGACCGCTACGAGCTCGAGGTGCGCAACTACCGCAGCGACACCTGGAAGCGGCTGAGCTCGACTTTGACCGCGTCGTCGTTCGACTTCGCGGGCTACTTCGGGTCGGCCTACGTCTTCCGGGCGCGGGCGGTAGGGCAGTTCGGCGAGCGCGGCCCGTGGGACTACGCCACCACCGTCGTCCCGTTCGACGACAGCCGCCGCCGCGGCAAGCCGGTGTTCGGCCGCGGCTGGTCGCACTTCGCGGCGCCGGGGGCCTGGGGCCAGCGCCTGAGCCGGGCGTCCGCGCGCGGGCGCGAGGTGCGGTTGAGCTTCCGCGGCGCGGGGCGCGTGTACCTGGT
>JALZEZ010000440.1 GCA_030861775.1 Actinomycetota bacterium | reverse complement strand
CCCGGGGACGGGGCCCGGCCCAGAGCCCGGCTCCGCCTCCAGCACTCCCGCCGCCTTGAGCTCGTGCAGCCGCGCGGCCAGCAGGTTGCGGCCGATTCCGGGCAGGGCGGCGAGGAGGTCGGTGAACCGCTTCGGGCCGAGCAGCAGCTCGCGCACGATCAGCAACGTCCAGCGCTCGCCGACCACGTCGAGCGCACGGGCCAGGGCACAGAACTGGTTGTAACGGCGCGGCATTGTGGTATATGATTTTAAACCATGATGGCGACGGATCGGAGAGGCGCGGTGAGGGATAGGAGAGGCGGGGTGACGGATAGGAGAGAGGCGGTCACGGACCGGACAGGCGGGTCGCGAGAGACGATCGTCCTCGTCCACGGCATCCCCGGCTCGTCGCGCATCTGGCGCGGCGTGAAAGAGCGACTCGAGCCGGACTTCCGGGTGATCGCCCCGGACCTGCTCGGCTTCGGCACGAGCCCCGAGCCGGAGCCCGGGCCGGACGGCGTCTGGGCCGACGCCCAGGCCCGCGCGCTCGCCGCACGCCTCGACGACGAAGGCATCGAGCGCGCCACGCTCGTCGGTCACGACTACGGCGGCCCCGTCTCGCTCGCGCTCGCCGCGCTCCGCCCGGAGCTGCCCGAGCGCCTCGTCCTCTGCGCGACCAACACGTTCCCCGACGTTCCGATCCCCCTCCCCATCCGCGCCGTGACCTGGCCGGTCGTCGGCGACCTCGCCGCCCGCGTGCTCTTCTCCGGGCCGTCACTGCGGAAGCTCGCGGGCGACGACCTCGTCGGGGACGCCCGCGAGCAGCGCACCACCCGCACGATCTTCACCACCGCCCTGCGCGAGCTCGAGACGCGCTACGCGCCCATCGAGCGCAGCCTCCGCACCATCCGCGCCCCGGCCCTGGTCGTCTGGGCCGGCAAGGACCCGTTCTTCGAGACCGAGCAGGGTCGCCGCACCGCGGAGGCCCTCCCCGACGGCCGCCTCCTCCTCTACGAGGACTGCGGCCACTACGTCCCGGCCGAGCAGCCGGGTCGTCTCGCCGCGGACATCCGCGCGTTCGTCCGCGAGCCGGTCACGGCAGCGTGACCCTGGTTGAGCGGGTGCTCGACGCCCACGGCGGTCTCGACGCCTGGCGCGCGCACGACGAGCTCGAGCTTCGCTACCGCGCCGGCGGCCTGGCCTTCGCCTCGCGGATGCGCGGCCTGCGGATGAAGCCGTGGCACGCTCGCGTGCGACTGGACCGTCCCCACACGATCCTCGAGGACTACCCCGAGCGCGGCCGACGCGGCGTCCTGGATGGCGAACACGTATCGATCGAGGGCGACGGCGCGCGGGACAACCCCCGGGAGCTGTTCCGCTCCGCGCGCCGGCGAGTCCGCTGGGACGACCTCGACCTCCTCTACTTCTCCGGCTACGCGATATGGGGCTACGCCACGTTCCCCTTCCACCTCACGCTCCCCGGCGTGGAGGCCACCGAGACCGGCGACCGCACCCTGCACGTCCGCTACCCCGCCGGCTGGCCGGTCCACTCCCGCGAGCAGACCTTCCACTTCGACGACCAGCACCTGCTCGTCCGCAACGACTACACCGCCGAGGTCATCGGGAGCTGGGCGCACGCCGTGCACTTGACCCTCGAGCACCGCACCTTCGACGGGCTGACCTTCGGCACGCGCCGCCGCGTTCACCCGCGCGCGACCGCCAAGATAAGCCTCGTGAAGATCGCCATCGACGAGGTCGAGCCTCGATGACGGACGTCGACCGCGTGCTCGAGCTCATAGACGGCTCCACGGCCCGCCGCATGTTCGGCGGCCAGGGGATCTACGCCGAGGGCAAGATGTTCGCCGTCGCCTACGACGAGCGGATCTACCTCAAGGTGGACGACGAGAGCCGCGCGGAGTTCGAGGAACTCGGCTCGGGCCCGTTCCGCCCGAACGAGCGCCAGACGCTCAGGTCGTTCTACGAGCTACCGGACGCGATAGCGGCGGACGACGCCGAGCTGGCCGCCTGGCTGCACCGCGCGATCGAGGCGACGAAGGCGGCGTAGGGCCGGCGGCGAAGGCCGCCTAGACCTCGGCCCCGCACGACGGCTCTTCGTCCGCCACGCGGAACGAGGAGCCGCACCCGCACGCTGCCACAACGTTCGGGTTGTTCACCTGGAAGCCCGCTCCCATGAGGCTCTCGGTGTAGTCGACGGTGGAGCCGTCCACGTAGCGGAGGCTCATCTCGTCGACGATGATGCGGATGCCGTCGTGGTCGAAGACCGTGTCGTCGTCGCGCTGCTCGTCGAGCGCGAGCTGGTACTGGAAGCCCGAGCAGCCCCCGCCGCGGACCGCCACGCGCAGGCCGGCGCCGGCGTGCTGCTCGTCCGAGAGGAGGTCCCCGATCTTTCGGGCGGCGATGTCGGTCAGGGTGACCACGACTTGGATTGTAGTCGGCAGAGCCACCGCTATTCTCGAATCGATGCCCACCGCCGAGGAGCTGAAGCGCCGCATCGAGGACGCCCTGCCAGGGTCCACGGCCGCGGTCGAGGACCTCACCGGCGGCGGCGACCACTTCCGCGCGGAGATCGTCTCCGACCGCTTCGACGGGCTCTCGCGCATCGAGCAGCACCGGCTCGTGTACGACGTGTTCGGCGACGAGGTCGGCGGACCGATCCACGCGCTCTCTATAAAGACGTCCACGCCGGGAGGCACTTCATGACCAACGAGGAGATCCGCGACTTCATCCAGAACGCGATCGACGAGAACCGCGTGATGCTGTTCATGAAGGGCGTCCCGGAGCAGCCCGCGTGCGGGTTCTCGATGCGCACGTCCGCCGCGCTGAACGCGCTCGGCGTCGAGTACGCCGCGCTCGACATCCTCCCCGACCCGCGCATCCGCCAGGAGCTCTCGGCGATCTCGAACTGGCCGACGATCCCCCAGCTCTTCATCGACGGCGAGCTGATCGGCGGCTGCGACATCGTCACCGAGATGTACGAGAACGGCGAGCTGGCCCAGCGCCTCGGCGTGGAGCAGCCGAAGACCGAGCCCGAGCCGCCGGAGGCCGCCGCGCCGGCCACGGCGCCGCTGGGGATCGAGAACCGCCTGGGCTAGCGGCCGCGCCCGCGGCGGCGGGCCCGCTTCGCGACGTCCCGCCCGCGCTCGGCGTAGCCG
>JALZEZ010000175.1:2377-7080 GCA_030861775.1 Actinomycetota bacterium | reverse complement strand
GACCTGGAGTGGGCCGACCGCGGCGCGGCGCGCGCCGGGATGCCGCCGCCGCGGCGCATGCAGCTCGGCGGCTGGACCGACCCGCTGCTCGCGGTGCACGCCGGGCTACCGGCGCTGTCCCTGCTGTCAGCGCAGGGGAGCTGGTTCACCAACTACCACGTGCCGACGGACACGCCCGACCGGGTCAACTGGGACTCGGTTGAGGGCTGCCTGCGTCTGGCCGCTGGGATCGCGGAGGAGTGGGACGCGGCGGGAGCTCGCGGCTGAGCGTGTCCAGGGTCGCCGCGAAGCGCCGCCGCAGCCACCACCGCCCCCCGAGCCGCAGCAGCAGCCGGTCGAGCGGGGTGGCGCGCTCGACCTTCGCGGACAGCCGCACGCGGGTCGACTCGAGGTGGCCGGCGAGCGACCAGCTAACCCGGGCGCGGGTGGCGCCGATCTCGGCGGTCCCGATCAACAGCCGCGGGGCCTTCGCGGCCGCCACGCGCGTGGTGACCGTGCGGCGCGTCCCGAGCGGGCCGCGCAGCCGCACCACACCGCCGACCGCCCGCCCGTCGCCCGAGCGGTGCAGCTCGAGCACCTCCACGAAGCGGTCGGCCACCCGCCAGTGGTTCTCGAGGTCGGCGAGGAACTCGAAGACCTCCTCGGCGGGGGCACGCAGGAGGGCCGCGGCCTCGACGTCGGCATCGGTGTCGGCGTCGATCCAGGCCACGGCCCCCTACGTTACGTGAGCGCTACGCGGTGGCGCCCGTCGCGTCGCCGGGCGGTGCCGTCGTCGGCTTCGCCGCCGCGGGCGTCGCGGCGTACGCGCCGAGGCCGGCGGCCCCGATGAGCAGGTGGAGGACGTTGTCCTCGGTGTTCACCGGGATGATGCTCAGGATCTGGCCGCCGTCGCCGACGGCGAAGCCCCAGATCGCGACGAGCACGTACACGACTCCGAGCCCGAGAGCGTAGGTCCGCGCCGCGCTGTAGCCGAGCGCGAGCAGGCCGAGCGCGCCGGTCGCCAGGTGCACGATGTTGTGCCAGGCGTTCACGTCGAGGATGCCGAACACGCCGTCGACCTCGCCGGGCGAGCCGAAGTCGGCGGAGTAGAACCACCCGACGATGCCGGCGAGCACGAGCGTGGCGCCGAACACCAGGGCGTAGAGCTGGGCGGGAGTGCGTCCCGCGGTCGTTTCGTTCATCGGTACCTCCAGTGGTTCCGTCTGGTCACCTGCCTATACGGGGCAGGGGACGGATCCGATGTCCCGGTTAACTACACCGGACGTGCCGAAAGCTTTCGGATCCATCGTCGAGCGGCTGGACTACCCGATGTTCGTGGCCACAACCGTGGGGCCCGGCGGAGAGCACGCCGGCTGCCTGGTGGGGTTCGCCACGCAGGCCAGCATCGACCCGCCGCGCTTCCTCGTCTGCGTCTCGGACAAGAACCGCACCTACCGCGTGCTGGAGGCCGGGGCGAGCGCGATCGCGGTCCACGTGGTGCCGGCCGACGCCGGCGACCTGGTCGAGCTGTTCGGGGGCGAGACCGGCGACGACGCCGACAAGTTCGCCCGCTGCGATTGGCGCGCCGGCCCCGGTGGCCTGCCGGTCCTCGAGCGCTGCCCGAGCTGGTTCGCGGGCCGGATACTCGAGCGCGTGCCGATGGGCGACCACGTGGGTCACCTGCTCGAGCCGTTCGACGGCGAGGCCGGCTACGAGGGCGACGTGTTCCCGTTCTCGCGCGCCAAGCGGGTCGAGCCCGGACACGAGGCGTAGGCTTCGGCGCGATGGCGCTACCCGACGATCCCGCCGCGTTCGTCGCGGCCGCCGAGCGCGGGATCAACGACTACGACCTCGACGCGACCGCCGCCGTGTACGCGGGTGACGCGCTGCTCGAGAACTACGTCGACGGCACGTTCGAGTCCTGGGAGGGGGCGGACGCCGTGCGGCGGGCCTGGGGCATGTACCTGGAGGCGATGAAGGAGCGCCGGTTCACGCTGCGGAAGACCCTGGTGTCGGCCGCCGACGACACGATCGTGAACACCTGGACCGGCTCGCTCGGCGGCCGCACCGACGCCGAGGGGATCGAGTACTGGCGCTTCGACGGCGACGGCAAGGTCCGCCAGCACCGGCTCTACAGCCTGATGAACGTGAAGCCGTCCACCAACCCGCTGGGCCGGGCGCGGATGGCGTTCGCCTACCCGCTGTCCGCGCTGGCCTTCCTGCGCGCCCGCAAGCGGGCCGGCGTCTAGCGCCCCGCGAACTCCGGGTCGCGCCGCTCCTGGAACGCGGCCGCGCCCTCCGAGTAGTCCTCGGTCGCCGCGAGCAGCTCCTGGCAGGTGACCTCCTGCTCCAGGGTCGTCGCCAGCGCGGGCTTGGCCGCGGAGTCCATCACGCGCTTGGCCAGCCCCACGGCCAGCGGCGCGCAGGCCAGCAGCTCGTTGCACAGGGCCTCGGTGGTCCCGTCGAGCTCGTCGGCGGGGGCGATCCGGTTCGCGAACCCGATCCGGTGCGCCTCGCGGCCGTCGATCGCCCGCCCGGTCATGATCATCTCCTTCGCCACCCCGAGCCCGACCACCGCCGGCAGCCGCGACGAGCCGCCCACGTCGGGGATCAGCCCCACCCGGACCTCGGGGATCGCCACCACCGCGTCCTCGGCCATCACCCGCATGTCGCAGGCGAGCGCCAGCTCGGCCGCGCCCCCGATGCAGGCGCCGTGGATCTGGGCGATGGTCGGCTTGGTCATCTCCTCGAGCATGTTCCAGACGGCCAGGATCGGCCCCCGGAACGAGCGCAGGCGGCTCGGGTCCTCCGCCAGCGCACGCAGGTCCGAGAGGTCCATGCCGGACGAGAACATCGGCCCGTCGCCGCGCACCACCACGACCCGGACCGATGGGTCGCCGGCGGCCTCCCGGAACGCCTCGCCGAGCCCGCGTACGAGCTCCTCGTTCATCGCGTTGCGCTTCTCAGCGCGACTCATGACTATGTGCCGGACCGCGCCGCGATCCTCGATCTCCACGAACGGCATGTAGGCTCCCCGCGCTCGAAGGGCTGACCAACCAGGGAGTCGGAGGCTAATGGAGATCGCGAAGGTGGGCGTGCTCGGCGCCGGTCTGATGGGCCACGGAATCGCGCAGGTGACGGCCGAGGCCGGCTACGACGTGGTGCTGCGCGAGGTCGACGAGGACCGGCTCGCGAAGGGGATCGGCCGCATCGAGAAGCAGCTCGCGCGCGCGGTCGAGAAGGGCAAGGCCGAGCAGTCGCAGGCCGACGAGGTCCGCGGCCGCATCCAGGGCACGCTCGACTACGGCGACTTCGGCGACTGCGACCTCGTGATCGAGGCGATCACCGAGGACCTCCAGCTCAAGCTCGAGATGTGGAGGGAGCTCGACGGGATCCTCAAGGACGGGGTGGTCTGCGCGACCAACACCTCGTCGCTTGCGGTGATCGACCAGGCGGCCTCCACCTCGCGGCCGCAGCGGTTCATCGGGCTGCACTTCTTCAACCCGGTCCAGCGCATGCCGCTGCTCGAGGTGATCCGGACGATCACCACCGACGACGAGTCGCACCAGGCCGGCCTCGAGTACGGCGGGAAGCTCGGCAAGCAGCTCGTGAACGCGAAGGACAAGACCGGCTTCATCGTCAACCGGCTGCTCGTGCCCTACATGCTCGACGCGATCCGGGCCTACGAGGAGGGCGTGGGCTCGATCGAGGACATCGACGCGGCCATGAAGGGCGGCGCCGCGCACCCGATGGGCCCGTTCACGCTGCTCGACTTCGTCGGTCTCGACACCACCAAGTCGATCGCGGACATCATGTTCGACGAGTACCGCGAGAAGCGCTTCGCCGCCCCGCCGACGCTGCGCAAGATGGTCGCCGCCGGCTACTACGGCACGAAGTCCGGCCGCGGCTTCTACGACTACTCGGGCGAGGAGCCGGTGGCCGTGGACCCGGGGCTCTAGCCGTACCCTCAGTGGCGTGTCGGACCTGAGGGAAGCCCTCGAGCGCGCCCGCGCGGGCGGGCCCGAGCGGCACCGCGAGAAGTCGGCCCAGCAGGGCAAGCTGCCGGTCCGGGAGCGGATCGAGCGGCTGGTCGACCCCGGCTCGTTCGCCGAGGAGGCGCTGCTCGCCAACTGGGAGCAGGACGGCTTCGGGGCCGACGGCGTGGTCACCGGCATGGCCGCGGTGGCCGGCCGCCCGGTGTGCGTGATGGCCAACGACCCCACGGTCAAGGCCGGCTCCTGGGGCCCGAAGACCGTCGAGAAGATCATCCGCATCCAGGAGCAGGCGCTCCGGCACGAGGTGCCGATGGTCTACCTGGTCGACTCGGCGGGCGCGCGCATCACCGACCAGGTGCAGATGTTCCCCGGCCGCCGCGGCGCGGGCCGGATCTTCTACACCGAGGTGAAGCTCTCGGGTGTGGTGCCGCAGGTCTGCGTGCTGTTCGGCCCGAGCGCCGCGGGCGGCGCCTACATCCCGGCCTTCTGCGACGTGGTGATCATGCGCGACGGCAACGCCTCGATGTACCTCGGCTCCCCGCGCATGGCCGAGATGGTGATCGGCGAGAAGGTCTCGCTCGAGGACATGGGCGGCGCGCGCATGCACACGGGCGTCTCCGGCTGCGGGCACTTCCTGGTCAAGACCGACGAGGAGGGGATCGAGACCGCGCAGCGCTACCTCTCGTACCTGCCGACGAGCTGGCGCGAGGAGCCGCCGGCGGCGCCGCC
>JALZEZ010000175.1:0-2367 GCA_030861775.1 Actinomycetota bacterium | reverse complement strand
CCCCCCCCCGACCCGGCCTCGGACCGGCCGATCCGCGACATCGTCCCCGCCGACGAGAACAAGGCCTTCGACGTGTACGAGCTGCTCGACTCGCTGGTGGACGCCGACTCCTTCCTCGAGGTCCAGAAGCGCTGGGCCAAGGAGCTGGTGGTGGGCTACGCGCGTATCGAGGGCCGCGCGGTGGGCATCGTGGCCAACCAGCCCAAGCAGCGCGGCGGCGTCCTGTTCGTGGACTCGGCCGACAAGGCCGCCCGCTTCATCTGGACCTGCAACGCGTTCAACGTGCCGCTGCTGTTCCTGGCCGACGTGCCGGGCTTCATGATCGGCACCCAGGTCGAGCGCCAGGGGATCATCCGCCACGGGGCCAAGATGATCTCGGCCGTGTCCGAGGCCACCGTGCCCAAGCTGTCGGTGGTGATCCGCAAGGCCTACGGCGCGGGCCTCTACGCGATGGCCGGGCCGGCCTTCGAGCCGGACGCCTGCATCGCGCTGCCCGGCGCCCGGATCGCGGTCATGGGCCCCCAGGCCGCCATCAACGCCGTCTACTACAACCAGGTCCAGGCCATCGAGGACCCGGACGAGCGGGCCGCGTTCGTGGAGAAGCTGCGCCGCGAGTACGCCGAGGAGATCGACATCCTCCACCTCGCCTCGGAGCTGGTGGTGGACGCCGTCGTCCAGCCCGAGGACCTGCGCGCGGAGGTGGCCCGCCGCTTCGCGCTCAGCGCCTCCCGCCGCCGCGAGTGGCCGGAGAAGCGCAACCCGATCACGCCCGTGTGAGGTAGGGTCGCGCGCGGCATGAGGCGGGGGGCGCTCATCATCCTGGTCGCGATCGCTGTCGCGGGGGCGACCGTGGCGGAGGCCGCGGTCACGCCGGGCACCTACAAGGGCTCGGTCAAGAGCGCGGGCTCGATCACGCTGAAGATCGACAGCAAGAAGCGGCTGGTGAAGTTCGTGCGCACGAACATCAAGGTCAAGTGCGACGACGGCACGAGCGCGACGAACTCGAAGATCACGACCACCGGTGTGGCCCCGATCAAGAGCGACGGCACGTTCGTCTGGAAGGCCGACGCCGAGGACGTGGCCGAGAGCGGCCACAACTGGCGGTTGGGCGGCACGGTCAAGAGCCCGAACGCCTCGGGCACGCTGAAGGAGACCGTGCGCTTCAACGCCGCCGGGGAGCCCGATCCGAACGGCTCCGTGAGCTGCACCACCGGCAAGCTCCGGTGGAGCGCGAAGCGCCAGTAATCGGCTGACGGCTTGCGCGGCACGCCCCGCGCTGGTAGGCCTAGAGGCATGCACAAGCGCCCGCTCATCGCCATTCTCGCCGCCGCGTCCGTCGCCGCCGGCGCCACCGTCGCCGAGGCCGCGGTCCCGAAGGGGACCTACAGCGGCAAGACGAGCGACGGCGGCGCGGTCAAGCTCACGGTCAGCAAGACGCAGAAGCTCGTCAAGGTCACGCGCAAGAGCCTGCGCTTCACCTGCACCGACGGCGACAAGTTCAGGTCGCTGTCGGCCACGGCCAGCGGCAGCGTCGACGTGGCCGACGGAAGCTTCGACATCTCCGACACCACCGAGTCCGACGGCGTGACCTGGGCGATGACGGGCAAGTTCAGCACCAAGAAGCGCAAGGTCAAGGGCACCTACTCCGAGACGCGCAGGTTCAACGACCAGAACGAGCTCGACCCGAACGGCACGATCACGTGCAAGACGGCCGCCCTGACCTACAGCGCGGCGCTGCCGAAGAAGCGGTAGGGCGCGGCCTGCGGCCGCTCGGGGCCGGCCGCTAGAACGTCGGCGCCGCGGCGAACCAGACCGGCTCGGGCGACTCGCCCTCGCGCAGCATCTCGGCGGGGGCGCGCCCCTCGAGCTCCGGGTTCGGCGTGGTGAGCCACTCCGGCGCCGTCGCCGGGCGGTCGCGCACGGTGAGCCAGCGGGTCACCGCGTAGAGGTTGCGCAGCCGCTTCTCGAGCTCGGCGACCGGGCAGCTGTCGCCGTGGGCGATCTCGCGGATCTCGGTCTGCTTGGCGTTGGTCGCGAACGCGGTGAGCCGGAGCCCGATCGTGGCCTCGAGCCACTCGGCGAGGAGGTCGATCGGCTCGCTCTCTATACGGCCGGTGAGGCGTTCGTAACCGAAGGTCATCTAGATCTCTAAGTCCTCTAACGCGGGAACTCGCCCCGAGTTGTACGTATCTCTTCGGAACCTCAGAGAAGACCTTGAGCTGTAGAGCGGACGGATCACGCCCTGCACCTTCCGATCGAGCGCCGCAGCTTCGCCACCCGGCCGTCGATCAGCGCGGCCTGCACGCCCATCTCCCACCGCCGCCGGTCGCGCCTCACCCCGCGCGCCGAGACCGAGCCCTCGAACGG
>JALZEZ010000439.1 GCA_030861775.1 Actinomycetota bacterium | reverse complement strand
GCGCTGGAGTCCGCCCCGGCGCCCGCCCTCCGGCGCCGCCACGCCGCGCTCGCCACGGCCTAGCCAGGACACGCGCCCGGCGGCTCGCCCCTCGAGGGTGGGCCGCCGGGTGACGGCGTTTCGCCGGGCCGTGTGAACGGCGGCTGGATAGGGGAGGGGAGCCCGGCGACCTCGTAGGGGACGAGCGATGAACACTTGTGCCCCTATCGGACGGGGTCACGGACGGAAAGGCCGGTTGCAGGGAGTTCGGCAGGACTTGTGTTGCCGCTCGCTCGCAAATTGCGGGCTTTTCCTGTCGGTAGTTTCGGTCGGCGCTCAGCGTAGACTCGACAAGTCTCAATGAGGCCGGTCACGTCCTGATCGACCAACTCGACGTGCTCTAGAAGCGTCGAGCCGCCTGACGGGTGAGATGCTTCGAAATCGTGCCGCCGTACATCGTCATGGTGCTGGTTGTCGGCGTCGGTCTGCTGGGCATGGTCGCCGTGGCGGCACTCGTCGGAGGCTGGGTCGGCGTCCTGCTCGGGCTCGTTCTGTTCGCCGTCTGCCTGCGCGCCCTCGATGCGAATTGGGAGCGATGACTTCTACGAGAATGACTACTTGCCGTGCCCCTATAGGGGTCAAGCGTTCCCGCGCTCGCCCTAAGGCGTGCGCGCAGCCGCCGCCACAGGCGGCACCGCGTCCACGAACTCGCGGTCGGTCGCGCGCTCCAGGTGCTCGGCCGCGTCGAGGAGGAGCTCCTCGGCGCCCCAGGGCGCCTGGATCATCAGGCCGATCGGCATGCCGTTGGCGTCGCGGCCGACGGGCACGCTGATGCCCGGGATGCCGGTGAGGTTGCCGACCGCGGCCTGGCCCACGTTCGCCGGGTCCGCGGGGGACGGCCCGGAGGGCCGCTCGACCACCGGCGACTCGATCGTCGGCGCGCCGGCCGCCAGGGTCGGCCAGACCAGGGCGTCGTAGGTCTCGAACGCAGCCGCGACGGAGCGCCGCAGCTGGGAGCGGATCCGGGTCGCGCGGTGGTACGCCTCGGCCGGGAGCAGCTTCTCGTACTTGACCAGCGCCTGCATGAGCTTGTCGGCGCCCGCGACATCCTCCTCGTCGAACTCCGGCAGGGCCCCCACGGTGATGATCACGACGAGCGCGGTCAGCGCGTGGCGCACGCCGTCGAGCGCGACCTCCTCGACCCGCCAGCCGCTGGCCTCGAGCGCCTCCCGGCACGCCGTCTCGACCGCGGGGTCGATGTCGGACCAGTACGGGTCGCGGACCATTGCCACGCGCAGGCCGGCGCCGTCGCCGGCGGCGAGCTGGCGATCGAGCAGCACCGAGCCGAACAGGCGCGCGTCCGCCGCGTCGCGGCACAGGGGCCCGACCGCCTCCAGCGGCGAGTGCTGCTGGGTGTGACCGTCGAGCGGCACCACGTTGTTGGTCAGCTTCAGGCCGGTGAGGCCGCAGTACGCCGCGGGGACGCGCACCGACCCCCCGCCGTCGGACCCGACCGCCGCGGCGAGCATTCGCGACCCGACCGACGACGCCGACCCGCCGGAGGAGCCGCCCGCGCACCGCGCCGGGTCCCACGGGTTGCCCACCGGTCCGTACGCGGACAGGTGGCCGGTCGTCCCGGCGCCCCAGAAGTGCATGTTCGTCACGCCGACCACCACCGCGCCGGCGTCGCGCAGGAGCCGGAACACGCCCGACGCGCAGGGTGGGACCACCTCGCGGGCCGAGCCGTTGCGGGCCCCCCGCCAGGGCAGCGACCACTCGTCCTTGATCGCCACCGGCACGCCGTGGAGCGGACCGCCAGGGGCGTCGTTCAGCATCCGCTCGGACTCCTCCGGGAAGGTGGCGACCACCGCGTTCAGGTCGCCGTTGCGCTCCTCGATCCGGGCGAGCGTGGCGCTCAGGAGCTCGGCGCGGTCGAGGTCGCCGCCGGCGACGGCCGCGGCCTGCTCGCGCAGGGGGAGGTCCTGGGGATGACTCACGACGTGGGTGCCCGGGAGGGATCGAAGTCGAGCTCGGGCTTGACCGCGCGCAAGTCTTCGCCCAGCAGCTCGCGTATCTGGCTACCGTAGACCTGGTCCGCGACCCGCATGATCGCGATGTCTGTGTCGTCGACGCTCTCGCCGGCCAGCTCCATCCCGGCGCGGACGAACCGCTCAAAGGCGTCCATGTACGTATGCATACCGCAACGACGACCGAAGAGGAGTGTTCAATGGCCCCGATGAAGCGACTGAAGCCGCTCGTTTTCGCATGCCTGACCCTCCTGGTCGCGGCACCGGCGGCCGGTGCCACCGTCCGCGAGGTCGGCCAGCCCGAGCCGTTCCCGGCGGCGAGCTGCCCGGAGAACTGCCAGGCGATCGCCCAGGTGTCGGGCTACAACGCGGAGATCGGGAAGTCGAAGAACACGTTCCGGATCAACCGCCCCGGGCGCGTGGTCGCGTTCACGATGCGCCTCGGCGAGCCCAACGCCGACCAGCTCAACTACTTCCGCACCACCTTCGGCGGCGCCTCGCAGGCGCGCGTGTCGATCCTGAGGCCGGCGCGCACGAAGCAGCGCCACCGGCTGCTCCAGCAGAGCGAGCTCTTCAACCTCGAGCCCTACTTCGGCACCACGCCGACCTTCGCCCTGCGCCGCTCTCTGCCGGTGCTGAAGGGCAACATCATCGCCATCACGGTGCCCACCTGGGCCCCCGCGTTCGCGCACGGGCTGAACGACGAGACCGCCTGGCGCTCCTCGCACCACGACGACGAGTGCACCTCGTCGATGCCGCCGCCGGCCGCTCAGATGAGCCCGAACAGCCTGCGGATCTACGGCTGCCTGTACCGCACGGCGAGGCTCCTCTACAGCGTCCACTTCGTGCTCGATCCGACGCCGAAGACCCCGCCGCGTCGCGGGTAGCGGCCCCCTCCGGGTCGCGCTACCATCGCGCGAGTGTCCACGGAGGGCTGGATCTTCATGGTCGGCTTCCGCGTCTTCGACGTCGGGCTCCTGATCGTGTGGCTGGTCTGGTTCTTCCGTCTCCGTGACGACGACGACGCCTCGGACGACGACGGTCCCGGCGGCGGGGGCCCCGGTCCCTCGCGCGACGACGGCCCCGGCGGTGGCGGCGGCCTCAGGCTCCCGCTCGGGCGGGCGAAGGCCGGCCCGCGCACCCGCGACCAC
>JALZEZ010000438.1 GCA_030861775.1 Actinomycetota bacterium | reverse complement strand
GGTGTAGCCCGCGCCGTGGCCGAGCCCGGTCGCCTCGTGCATGAGCGCGGCGTGCTGCGGATCGCCGGGGTCGAGCGTCCGCACGAACTCGGGATACGTCATCCCCGCCGGCCACTCCACCCGCAGGGCGCGCGCCTGCTGCCGCAGCCGGTCGAACGCCCGCGGCTCCGGGGACGGCTGCGTGCGCAGGATGCCGACCCCCGCCCGCAGCATCAGGTCCGCGGCGGCCATGCCGGTGAGCAGCGACACCTGGGCGCCCCACTCCTCGCTCGGCAGCGGGGCGCGGTAGCGAACCGTCCACCTGCCGCCCTCCTTCTCGACCTCCTGCTCGGGCACGGCGAGGCGCACCCCGCCCCGCTCCCGCTCGAGCGCCAGCCTCCGCTCCCCCACCTCGCGCAGCGCTGGCTCGAGGCCGGCCGGCACGTCCGCGTAGGTGTGCTGCGCGACGCTGCGGACCACCGCCCGAGCCACGTCCACCGACTCGAGCTCGCCGCTCGCGGCGAGGTCCATCGTCCACACCACCGCCGGGCGCCACTCGCCGGGCAGCAGGCTCGCCGCCCCCTCCGAGAGCACCGGCGGGTGGAGCGGCGCCTTGCGATCGGGCGCGTAGACCGTCACCGCCCGCCGGTGCGACTCCTGGTCGATTTCCCCGCCGGGGGAGACGAACGCGCCGACGTCGGCGATCGCGTAGCTGACCCGGTGCCCACCGCCGCGCCGCTCGATGTGCAGCGCCTGGTCGAGGTCGCGCGAGCCGGGCGGATCGATCGTGACGAACGGCAGGTCGACCCGCTCGCCCTGTGGCTCCACGCGGGCGCGAGCCTCGGCCTCGGCCTCGGCGGCCGGCGGGAAGCGGTCCGGCACCCCCGCCTCGCTGCGAATCGCGTCGAACGCCGCGGGCACGTCCTCGACGGGCGCGAGCCGGATCCGGCGGCGGGGCATCGCTAGCGCAGCTCGGCCGAGCTCTTCCCCAGCAGGCGCCGCGCCACGACGAGCAGCTGGATCTCCTGCGTCCCCTCGAAGATGTCGAGGATCTTCGCGTCGCGCGCCCACTTCTCGAGCAGCTCGTTCTCGCCGTAGCCGACGCTGCCGCACAGCTCGACGCAGCCGAGCGCGATCTCCACGCAGGCGCGGCCGGCCTTCGCCTTGGCCATCGACGCCTGTAGCGAGTTCGGCTTGCGGTTGTCAGCCATCCAGGCGGACTCGAGCGTGAGCAGGCGCGCGGCCTCGTACTCGGCCTCCATGCGGATCAGCTCGGCGGCCGCGTGCGGCTGCACGCCCGGCGGCGCCTCGTAGTCGGGCACGACGCCCGCGCCGGCGAACTGCGCGCGGGTCTCGTCGAGGGAGGCCCGTGCCACCCCGACCGCCATCGCCGCCACCAGCGGCCGCGTGTTGTCGAACGTCTGCATCGCGCCGGCGAACCCCGTCGCGATCTCCGGATCACCGAGCAGGTTCTCCTTCGGCACCCGGCAGTCCTCGAGCACGAAGTTGGCCGTGTCCGAGGCCCGTATCCCCAGCTTCTTCTCGACGCGGTCGAGCTTCAGGCCCGGGTTGTCGCGCTCGACCACGAACGACTTGATCGCCGCGCGGCCCTTGCTCGGGTCGAGCGTCGCCCAGACGACCAGGAGGTCCGCGCGCTCGCCGGCGGTGACGAAGATCTTCTCGCCGTTGAGCACGTACTCGTCGCCGTCGAGCGTCGCGGTGGTGCGTATCGCCGCGGAGTCCGAGCCCGCCGCGGGCTCGGTGATCGCCATCGCGGCCCAGCGGCCCTCGAACCGCTCGAGCTGCTCCTCGTCCGCCACCGAGGCGATCGCCGCGTTGCCCAGGCCCTGGCGGGGGAGCGAGAGGAGCAGGCCCACGTCGCCCCAGGCGATCTCGATGATGCTCAGGCAGCTCGCCATGTTGCTGCCGTTGCGGTTCTCCCGCCCGTCGCCGTCCGCGCGCCGGACCCCGGTCGCGCCCGCGCCGGCGATCCCGCCGCCGGCGCCCGCGCCCTCGATGACGGCGGCGAGCATGTCGAGCTCCTTCGGGTACGTGTGCTCGGCGCGGTCGTACTTGCGCGAGATCGGTCGGAGGACCTCCACGGCGACCTGGTGGGCCTGCTCCACGAGCGGGCGGAACTTCCTGGGCGTCTCCAGATTGATCATCAGACGAGCAGCGCCCCCTCCATGACGCCGGCGGCGCGCAGGTCCCGGTACCAGCGCTCGACCGGGTGCTCGCGGACGTAGCCGTGGCCGCCGAGGAGCTGCACCCCCTTCGACCCGATCGCCATCGCCTTGCGGGCGCACAGGCTCCTCGCCACGGCCGCCTCGCGGGCGAACGGCTCGCCCCGGTCGGCGCGCGCCGCGGCGCGGTAGGTCAGGAGCCGCATCGCCTCCAGCTCGATCCCGATGTCGGCGACGGAGAACGCGACCGCCTGCCTGTGGCTGATCGGCTCCCCGAAGGCGACGCGCTCGTTCACGTACGGGACCACGTAGTCGAGCACGGCCTGCGCCGTCCCGACGGCCAGCGAGCACCACGCGATGCGCGCCCGCTGGACGCACTCGGAGTAGGCGTGCCGACCCCCGTCGGCGACCAGCGCCTCCCTGGGGACCCTCACCCCCTCCAGGGTGAGCCGGCCGGTGCCGGCCGCTCGCAGCCCCATGGCGGGCTCGGGCTCGACGCCGATGCCCGCGCCGCTCGACTCGACGACGAACAGCGCGGGACCGCCGTCCTCGAGCTGGGCGGCCACGAGGAGCAGCTCGGCTCCGGCCGCGCGCGGGACGAGCGACTTCACCCCGCTGAGCTCGTAGTCGTCGCCGGCCCGTCGCGCGCGCGTACGGAGCTGGAAGGGGTCGAACAGCGGCCACGGCTCGAGCAGCGCGAGGGCGGCGGCCGGCGGGTCGTCGCCCGCGAGCTCCGGGAGATAGCGGGACTGCTGGCCGGCGTCGCCCCACAGCCCGAGCGCCGTGCCCACCGCGGCGGGGGCCAGGCAGGCGAAGGCGAGGCCCATGTCGCCCTTGGCGAGCGCCTCGCCCGCCAGCACGGTGGTGACGGCCGAGCGCTCGTCGACCACCCCGCCCAGGTCCTCCGGAATGCCCAGCATCGCGGCGCCCAGCTCGACGCTCGCCTCGAGCACCTCGGCCGGCGGCTCCGCCGCCTCGTCGGCCGCGGCGGCCGCGC
>JALZEZ010000174.1 GCA_030861775.1 Actinomycetota bacterium | reverse complement strand
GCCGCGACCTTCAGCGGCACCGGCTGCGAGCGCGGCACGCGCGCCAGCCGGCTCGCCTCGCGCTCGCGGTACCAGGCGACCGTCGCCTCGATCGCGTCCTCGTGCGGGGTGGTGGTGAAGCCGAGCTCGCGCTTGGCCTTGCCGTTGCGGTAGCACCACCACTGCCCGGCGAGCTTGGCGTCGATGATCGTGAAGCCGGTGTGGATCCCCGCCGCCTCCGCCGCCTGCGCGAGCCGCAGCGCGAGCGAAGGCGAGAGCTTCAGCGCGGGCGGCTCCACCCCCGACAGGCGCGCGAGGTCGGCGAACAGCCGGTCGAGCGTGTAGTTCCGGTTGCCCAGGATGTAGCGCTCCCCCACCTGCCCGCGCTCGTCGGCCAGCAGGTGGCCGCGGGCGACGTCCTGCACATGGACCACGTTGAGCCCGCCGCCCACGTAGGCGGGGATGCGGCCGAGCATGAAGCGCCGCACGATCGCGGTGGTCCGGCCGTTGTGGTCGCCGGGGCCGAACGGGTAGGCCGGGTTCACCACGACCACCGGCAGCCCCCGGGCGGACATCCGCAGCGCCTCCGCCTCGCCCTCGTGCTTCGAGTTCACGTACGGGATCCCGAGGTGGCCGGCGGTGAAGAGCTGGCGCTCGTCGGCCGTCTCGCCCCACGGGGCCGGGCCGATGGCCGCGGCGCTCGAGGTGTGCACCACCTGCTCGACCCCCGCGCGCAGCGCCTCCTCCATCACCACCCGCGTGCCGCCGACGTTCACGTCGAACAGCACGTCCTCGTCGCTCGCGCGCAGCGACACGCAGCCGGCCAGGTGGAACACCCGGCCCACGCCCTTCATCGCGCGGCGCACGGCGCGGCGGTCGCACACGTCGCACTCCACCCGCTCGAAGTCCAGGTCGTCCAGGTGGTCGAAGCGCGAGCGCTTGCGGGTCGTCAGCCGCAGGTCGTCGCCGCGCGCGGCGAGCAGCCGCGTGACCGCGGACCCGATGAAGCCGTTCCCTCCCGTTACGAGCGTCTTGGGCACCGGCGCCCGACTGTAGGAGGCGCGTCTAGTGCGTGGCGGCCGGGCCGCCGCCCTGGCGCAGGCGCGCCTCGTGGATGCGCTGGTCCTCGACGCAGCGCACGCTCTCCGGGTGGGCCTCGAGCCGCCCCGCCGGGATCTCCTTGCCGCAGTCGAGGCACACGCCGTAGCGGCCGTCCTCGAGCGCCTGCCGCGCCTCGCGGACGCAGGCGGCCTCGTAGTCGAGGATGACCTCGGTCGTCTCGTCCATCTCCTGCATGAACGTCTCGGTGCCCTGGTCGCCGGGGTGGTTGTCGTAGTCGGCCAGCTCCTCGGCGTTCGGCCGCCCGCCGGCGCGCAGCGCCGCGCGGCGTTCCTCGATCTCGCGCTCGCGCTGGTCGAGGCGCTCGCGAACCTGCTTTTTGCTCGGCTTGGCCATGGGCGGCGGCCCAGTCTACGAGGTGGTGTCCGGGCCGTGTACGCTCCGCCGCCGATGCCGCCTGTCACCGTCGTCACCGACACCACCGGCTACCTCCCGGTGGAGGTGGCCGAGGCGAACGGCATCCACACGGTCTCGCTCTACGTGAACTTCGGGGGCGAGCGGACCGAGCGCGAGGCCGACCTCCGCGACTACGACGCCTTCTACGAGGAGCTGCGCTCGGCCGAGGAGCTGCCGACCACCTCCCAGCCCTCGATCGGCGACTTCATCGAGGCCTACGAGCCCCTGCTGGCCGACGGCCGCGAGGTGGTCTCGGTGCACATCTCGGGCGGGATCTCCGGCACCACCGACGCCGCCCGCCAGGCCAAGGAGGCGCTCGAGCGCGACGGCCGGGGGGGCGAGCGGGTCCACGTGATGGACTCCTCCACCGCCGCCGGCGGCCTGGGCCTGGTGGCGCTCGCCGCCGCCCGGCGCGCGACCGCCGGAGGCGACGCCGAGGCCGTCCTCACCGCCGCCCGCGAGGCCCGCGAGGAGCTGAAGATGTGGTTCTCGATCGACACGCTCGAGTTCCTCAAGCGCAGCGGCCGCATCGGCGCCGCCAGCGCCTGGATCGGCTCCACCCTCAAGATCAAACCGATTCTCACGCTGGAGGCCGAGATCACCCCGGTGGAGCGCGTGCGCACGAGCGGGCGGGCCTTCGAGCGGATGGTCGACTACGCCCGCCAGCGCGAGGGCGCCGGGGCCAACGGCTGGGTGGTGCAGCACATCCAGTCGCCGGACGCCGCCGGCGAGCTGGCCGGCCACTGCCGCGAGATCTTCGGCCGCGAGGCGGTCTTCTGCTCGGAGGTCGGGCCGGTGCTCGGCGCGCACACTGGGCCGGGCCTGCTCGGCGTGGGCTCGATCCCCGAGCGGTTCCTGGCCTAGCGGCGCGCGCGCGAAGCGCTTAGCGGCGGCGGAAGACGCCCAGCGCGGCGGCGATCCCGCCGCCGATCACGAACCCCGCCACCGCGGCGCCGATCACGATCTGCTGCCGGTGCTCGGCGATCTGCTTGCGCCAGTCGGTCAGCTCCGAGACCTTCGCCTGGAGGTCGTTGACCGAGAACTCGAGCTCGCGGCGCGTCTCCTCGACCGAGCGGCGGATCTCCTCCGGGCTGCGGTCGGGCATCAGCGGCGCGCCTCCTCGAGGGCGGCCCGCGTCTTCTGGGCCTCCTCGATGGCCAGGTCCGGCGTGGGCGGCGCGCCCTTCTTCATCATCCGCACGCCGATCAGGGCGGCGATCAGCGTGATGATCAGCAGCAGCACGGTGGTGGCCGCGAAGCCGACCCAGGCCTTCAGGTCGAACCACTCGGCGAAGCCCCACGACAGCATGTGGAGCATGAACGTCAGCATCATCAGGGCGAAGAAGCCCGCCGCCGAGAAGGCGACGATTCCCTTGACGATCCGCGAGGTCTTGAGCTGGATCTCGGCCTTCGCCAGCGCGATCTCCTCGCGCACGAGGAGCTGCGCCTTCTGCGTGACGTCGGAGACGATCTCGCCGAGCTGCTTGTCGGCGGGCCCGCCCGGCTGAACCCCGTTGTCGGCCATCAGTCCCGCCCGAACAGCCGCTGGAGCAGCTTGGCCAGGATGAACGCGCCGACGAACGCGCCGAGGATCTGCACCTCGGGCCGGTCGAGCGGGCTCTCGCCCCCCTCCGCGCGCGCCTGGGCGGCGGCCGGGGACCCCTCGGGAGGCTCGCCGCCGACGGGCGTGGCCTCGGAGTCGGTGCCGGCGGCGGCCGGGTCGCCGATCGACTCCACGTCCTCGCGCGAGAACTCGACCTCCTCCTGGGCGCCGAGCGCCGGGCTCTCGCGTGTCTCCTGGTTCTCTGCCTCGGTCACTCCGGGGGATCCTCGTCGAACACCTTCTGCCAGATCACGGTCGCGATCCGGTTGGCGATGATCGTGGTCAGCGCGCCCACTCCGGCGAGCAGGCCGCTCCACATCAGGCGCTTCGTCAGGTCGTTGCCCACGAGGCGGGGTATCTAACCAGAGACAGGAGACAGCCCTGGGTCCGGCGCGACCTCGAGCCCGCCGCAGATCGCCTCCACGACTAGGCCCTTGGCGTTCTCGAACTCCTGGTCCGAGCGCGGCAGGATGTCGAAGATCCAGGCCGAGAGGAGCTGCTCGATGGCGCCGTAGAAGCACATCGCGGCGAACTCGGGCGTGATGTCGGCCTTGAACGAGCCCTCGCGGCGGGCGGACTCGACGATGTCGCCGATCAGCGTGTAGGCCTCGCGGATCTTCGGCAGGTGGAGGCGGCCGAAGGTGTTGGCCGCGCGGGTGACCTCCACGATGATCACCTTCATCAGCTCCGGCTCGTGGCGGTAGGAGTCGATGATGAACGAGGCGACCCCGTGCAGCTTCTCGCGCGCGTCGATGTCGTCGCGCTGGTCGATCGCCACGATGGCGTCGAGCATGAGCTGCCAGCGCTCGGTGAAGAGCGTGTTGAGGATCTCCTCCTTGGAATCGAAGTAGTGGTAGACGAGCCCGTAGGCCACGCCGGCCTCGTCGGCCACGTCGGAGACGCGGCAGTGGTGGAAGCCCTTGCGGGCGAAGACCTTGATCGCCGCGTCGAGGATCAGGCGGCGCTTGTCCACCCCGCCGTTGCCGGTGCGCTGGGAGGCCATCAGGCGTGCACCTCGGCGGGCCAGCGGTAGGCCCCCGGCACCCGGTTGGCCAGGCTCGGGATCTGCTCGCGCACCTCGTCCTGGCGCGCGAAGTCGAGGTCGGCCGCCACGAACCCGGGCTCGTGGCCGGCGCGGGCCAAGACCTCGCCCCAGGGGTCGACGATCATCGACCCGCCGTAGCTCTCCCGGTCGCCGGGCGGGCAGAGGCCGGTCTGGTCGGCGGCCACCACGAAGCACTGGTTCTCGATCGCCCGGGCCCTGATCAGCACCTCCCAGTGCGCCGCCCCGGTGGGCTTGGTGAAGGCCGAAGGGAGCGTGATCACCCGCGCCCCGCGGATGGCCAGGATGCGGAACAGCTCGGGGAAGCGCAGGTCGTAGCAGACGGTCATGCCCAGCGCGGTGCCGTCCGCGAGCCGCGAGAGGACGATGTCGTCGCCGCGCTCCTCGGCGTTCGTCTCGCGGTACTCGACCCCGTCGATCACCACGTCGAACATGTGGATCTTGCGGTAGACGGCGGCGATCTCCCCGTCCGGCCCGATGTGCAGCGAGGTGTTCGAGCGCTTGTCGCGCCCCTCGCGGCGCTCGGCGAACGAGCCCGCGACGAGGTCGATCCCCAGCTCGCGGGCGGTGTCGCGCGCCCAGGTGACCGTCGGGCCGTCGATCGGCTCGGCCCCGCGCTCGATCGCCCCGCTCGTCCCGAACAGGTTGAACTTCTCGGGTAGGACGACCAGGTCGGCGCCGTCGGCGGCCGCCTCGCGCACGAGCGCGTCCGCGGCCGCGAGGTTCCTCCGCGGGTCCTCGTCCGAGTTCAGTTGGATTGCCGCTGCCCGCATCTGCCTCTGTCCCCTGCCGTTCGCCGCTGGTGGACGCTCGGTGTTGACTGACCAATCAGTCTACCGCCGGGACCGGTCGGCGAAGTAGGGTGCGCGCGTGGCGATCGTCTCCACGCGCGGCCCCGCCGTACGCGATGCAGGCCTCCCGCTGCCCCCCGCACGGATGCGCGGCGCGCGCCGCGGGCGGCCGCTCAAGCGCTGGCGCTACCTGGGCGCGTACTCGCCGGAGGTCATGGCCTGCGTGTGCGAGGTGCGCCTCGGGGCGATCCCCCAGCGCTTCTGGGCGGTGGCCGAGCCGGGCCGGCCGATCCTCACCCGCACGACCACCGGCCGCGGGGGCGTGCGGATCGACGGCTCGCACGCGCAGGTGGAGGCGGGCGACGTGCGCATCGACCTCCGCTTCGAGGAGGACGGCGGGGTGGAGTCGCTGCACCCGAGCGGGCGCGGCGGGTTCGTGTGGACGCGCAAGCAGGCGGGGATCCCGGTGCGGGGGACGGTCGAGGCCGGCGGGCGCCGTTTCGAGCTCGACTGCCTCGGCGTGATCGACGACACCGCCGGCTACCACCGGCGCCGCACCGACTGGCGCTGGTGCGCTGGCGTGGGGCGCACCGACGCGGGCGAGCCGGTGGGCTGGAACCTGGTGAGCGGCGTGAACGACCCGCCCAAGGCGTCCGAGCGTGCGATCTGGGTCGGCGGCGAGGAGTTCGAGCCGGGGCCGGTCGAGATCGCCGAGGACCTGTCGCGCGTCGACTTCGCGGAGGGCGGGAGGCTGAGCTTCGAGCCGTGGTCGGAGCGCGCCGAGCGCACGAACCTGCTGCTCGTGCGCAGCTCGTACCGCCAGCCGTTCGGGACCTTTCGGGGCGAGCTGCCCGGCGGTTTCCTGTTGAGCGAGGGATTGGGGGTCATGGAGTGGCACAGCGTGGTGTGGTGAGCCCGGCGCGGCGTCAGCGCGGCGGGATCCTCAGCTTCTTCCTGCTGGCGGGCCTGGCATTCACCGGCGTGGGCGTCTACCTGCTTCTCAAGGGCCTGGGCGAGGACGACGGGATCGGCCCGTCGGCGAGCCTGATCACCGGTGGCACGTTCGCGATGATCGGGGTGATCTGGGTGCTGGTCGCGCTCGGCGTGGGCGGCTGGTACCGGAGCGTGGCCACCCGCCAGGCGGAGGAGCAGCAGCTCTTCCAGACCGGCGAGCGCGCGGTGGCCGTGATCGAGGGCGTGGAGGGCACCGGGACCGAGATCAACAACCAGCCGCAGGTGTACCTGACCCTGCGGGTCAAGCCGCGGAGCGGCCAGGAGTTCATCCACCAGCGGAAGCTCGTGCTGCCGTTCGGGTCGGTGGTGCAGCCCGGCCACCTGGTGGACGTGGCCTACGACCCGTCCAATCCCGAGCGGGTGGCGCTCGACGTGGACCCGCGCTACGCGGCAACCCCGCCGGCGGTCTACATCCGCACGCGGGCGCCGGACGGCTCGACGCCGGTCACCTCGGCCACGGCGGCCTACGCGCCCACGGCGCCCCAGCAGGCGCCCGCGTCCAGCGATCCGCCGACGCTGGTCGAGCAGCTCGAGCGGCTGGCGAAGCTGCGCGACTCGGGGGCCCTCACCGACGCCGAGTTCGAGCAGCAGAAGAAGGAACTGCTCGGCGGGTAGCCCTTCGCTGCCACAATCCCGCCGAGGGATGCGTCGGGGGATCTGGATCGGACTCGCATGCGCGCTGGTCGCGCTGCTCACGGCAGCGCCGGCGTCCGCCTTCCGCTCGCCGCAGGGCGCGAAGCCCACCGTGCGGATCATGACCAAGGACCTAGCGGCGCTGGCCAAGGCCAAGAAGATCCGGCTCCGCGTGACCGTCGGGACGCGCGCGCGGGTGCGGCTGCGGGTCCTGGTCCTCGACGCCGGGCGCCGCCCGGCCCACGCCGCCAGGGAGCGCAAGGTCAGGTTCCCGCGGGCGAGCGGGCGGTTCGTGGCCTTCAGGCTCAACAAGGCCGCGCGGCGGGCGATCCTGTCAGCGATCGGCGGCTGCCGCGACCTGCGCTTCACCGCGTTCGCCTCGGGGCGCCGGCTGCGGCGCCAGAGCGACGACCCCCGCACGACGCTGGTCAAGCACACCAAGGCGCTCAAGCACCGCCGCCGCAGCGGCTGCGGCCCGGGCGCCGCGCCGGGCGCTCCGCTCCCGGGGGG
>JALZEZ010000437.1 GCA_030861775.1 Actinomycetota bacterium | reverse complement strand
GCGCTGGACCGAGCCGGCCTAGCGAGGCGCGCGGGTCACCACTGCTGGTGAACGCTCGAGCCGCTGTGGTCGATCTTGAACGGCACGCAGCGCCCGGGCCCGAGATCGGCGATCAGCCGCTCCCGGGCGTCGGGGGGCGCGACCATCAGCAGGAAGCCGCCGCCGCCGGCGCCCAGCAGCTTGCCCGCCAGCGCGCCGTTGTCGACGCAGCGGCGGTACAGGGCGTCGATCTCCGGGTTGGACACGCTCGCCGACAGGCTGCGCTTCAGATCCCAGGACGTTCGCAGCAGTCCGGCGAGGCCCTCGGCCAGGTCGTCGCCGCGCTTGTGGGCGAAGACGCGCTCGGCGTCGTCGACGAGCGCGACCATCTGGGCGAGCTCGTCGTCGAGGTCCCGCTTCTCGGTCCTGTCGATCTGCTCCTCGAGCGTCTCGGACGCGTGCCGCTTCAGGCCCGTGTACACGAGGATGAGCCAGTCCGACAGCGCGTGCAGGTCGCCGCCGGATATCCGCACGGGTGAGACCTTCAGCTCGTCGCCGTGGAAGTCGAAGCGGTTCAGCCCCCCGAACGAGGCATGGAGCTGGTCCTGGATGCCGACGCGCTCGTCCAGCACCTCGTGCTCGAGCTCGATGGCCAGCTCGGCCAGCTCGAGCCGCGTGCGCGGGATCCCCTGAAGCGCGGAGACGAGGTTGAGGAAGCCGACCGCGAAGGACGACGAGCTGCCGAGCCCCGCGTTGGCGGGGAGGTCCGCCTGCACGCTCATGTCGAGCGGCTCGTCGAATCCCTGCGCCTCCAGTACGGCCCGGACCGCCGGGTGCTTGATGTCGGCCACCCGCTGCCGGCGCTCGAGCTTGCTGTAGGTCAGCTTGTAGCGGTAGTCGACGAACGACGGCAGGCGGATCGCCGAGATGTAGATGTACTTGTCGATCGTGAAGCCGAGGACGGCGCCGGGGCGGCGGCGGTACCAGGCGGGGTAGTCGCTGCCGCCTCCGAACAGGCTCACGCGCAGGGGAGTGCGGGACGTCACGATCATGCGAGGCGGCGCAGTCTAGGAGAGGGCCGTGGCTACCCTGACCGCCGGATGCCCGAGCCGAACCTGCTCGACATGGACTGCCGCGTCTGCGGCCGGCGCGACGTCGAGGAGGTCCTCGATCTCGGGGATCAGCCGCACTGCAACTCCCTCCTCACGCCCGACCAGCTCGACCGGCCCGAGCCGGTCTACCCGCTGCGGCTCGGCTTCTGCCGAACCTGCACGACGAGCCAGATCGACTTCACGGTCCCGAAGGAGACGATGTTCTCCGACTACCTGTACGTGTCGGGCACGACGACGGCCCTTCGCGACCACTTCCGCCACAGCGCGGGACGGCTGGTCGACCGGCTTGGCCTCCAGCCCGGCGACCTGGTCGTCGACATCGGCTCCAACGACGGGACCTGGCTCAAGGCGTTCCAGGACCTCGGGCTCACGGGCCTCGGCGTAGAGCCCGCGGCGAACCTCGCCGAGCAGGCCGAGCGCGACGGCGTCCGGACGCTGAACGCGTTCTTCGACGCGGACGTCGCCCAGCGGATCCTGAGCGGCGGCAGGCCGCCGAAGCTGGTGACGGCGGCCGGCGTGTTCTTCCACCTCGAGGAGCTGCACAGCGCGACCGAGGGCGTCGCCGCGCTGTGCGGGGCGGGCGCGACCTTCTGCGTGCAGGCGATCTACCTGGGCGGGATGATCGAGAACAACGCCTTCGACCAGATCTACCACGAGCACCTCACCTACTGGAACCTCACCTCCTTCGAGCGGCTGCTCGACCGCCACGGGCTCGAGGTGCTGTCCGTCGAGGTCGTCCCGATCCACGGCGGCTCGCTGGAGCTGCTCGTCGGCGCCAAGGGAGCCGCGCGCCCCGACTCGACCGTCGCGCCGTTCCGCGAGCACGAGCGCGAGCGCGGGCTGACCGAGATCGGCACGTACCGGGCGTTCGCGGACCGGGTGTGGGCCATCCGCGACCGCCTGATCGAGCAGCTCGAGGAGCACAGAGCGGCCGACCGCAGCGTGCACGCCTTCGGCGCGCCGGCGAAGGGCGCCACGCTGCTCAACTCGTTCCGCATCACGCCGGAGCTCGTGCAGGTGGCCGTCGAGCGCAACCCGCTGAAGGTGGGGCGCACGATCCCCGGGTGCCGCATCCCGATCGTCGAGGAGGGCTCGATCGACGAGCCCGACGCCTACCTGATGCTGCCGTGGAACTTCCTCGACGAGTTCGTCGCGCGCCGCAGCGACTACCTGGAGGGGGGCGGCGAGTTCATCGTCCCGATTCCCGAGCCCCACGTCGTACGCGCGTCCGCGGCCCACCAGCGCGCCCGGCCGTGAGCGCCGTACCGCCGCTCGCCGACGCGCTTCGAGACCGGCTGGTGGTGGTGAACCTCGGCGCGGGCGGCGACCCGGAGGCCGAGCTGCCTGAGGACGTGCGCCGGGCGATGACGCTGGTCCAGATCGACGCGGCCAACGAGGCGGTCGACGAGGCGGCGGTGCACCGCCGCGTACCGCTCCGGCGGGTCATCGCCGACAGGCACGGCACCCGCACCTTCCAGGAGAACGCCTATCCATGGTGCTCGTCGCTCCTGCCGCCGCGCGACGACCTCGTCCGGCGGTACGGCCTCGAGGCCTACTTCGAGCCGGTCGCGCGCACGGAGGTCGAGTGCTTCACGCTGGCCGAGGCGCTCGAGGAGGTGTCGATCGAGCGGGTCGACTTCCTCAAGACCGACGTCGAGGGGCTCGACGCCGCGATCCTGCGCGCCAGCGCCGGGCTGCTCGAGGACGTGCTGGTGCTGCGCAGCGAGCTGCGCTTCGAGCCCTTCTACGAGGGCGAGCCTCCGTTCCACGAGGCCGCCGCGTTCCTGGCCGAGCGCGGCTTCGACCTGGTCGGCCTCGACCCGGAGGCGTGGAAGCCCGCGACCCGCCGCGCCGCGCGGCACCGCGACGGGCGCACGGTATGGGCGGACTGCGTGTTCCTGCGGCGGCCGGAGCTCCTGCCGCCGTCGCCGCCGGAGCTCCCGGGGCTGACCGAGGCGAAGCAGGTCCTGCTCACGGCCATGGCCGGCCTGCGGAGCTGGTCCGAGCACCTGCTCGAGACCTACGGGGAGCGCATCCCGGAGGCGTGGCATCCGGACCTGTGGCGCGCGACGGC
>JALZEZ010000436.1 GCA_030861775.1 Actinomycetota bacterium | reverse complement strand
GACAAGATCCGCGCGCTCGCCGGCAACGACCGCGTGTCCGGGCTCGCCGGCGACGACTGCCTCGACGGCGGCTCCGGCGGCGACGTGCTCGACGGCGGCAAGGGCGCCGATCGCCTGGCCGGCGGCGCCGGGCGCGACCGCTACGACGGGGGCAAGGGGAACGACAGCATCGAGTCGGCCGACGGGACCTCGGAGAAGGTCGCCTGCGGCGCGGGGAAGGACACCGCGGTGGTCGACCGGCGCGACCGCGTCTCGGGCTGCGAGCGCGTGCGGCGGGTTCGGGCGCGCCGCTAGACTCGGCCGGCCGATGGCCGTCCCGAAGCAGAAGCAATCGCACTCGCGCACCAGCAAGCGCCGGGCGACCCACAAGATCACGCCGCCCGCCCTCCGGGCCTGCCCGCAGTGCCACGAGCCGCGCCTGCCGCACCGCGTGTGCCCGAACTGCGGCCACTACAAGGGCGAGCACGTCTACACCCCGCAGGGCCCCGACCCCACCGAGTAGCGGCCCGTGATCGCCCTCGACGCCAACGGGGCGGACCGGGGAGCCAGGACCGTCGCCGAGGGCGGCGCGTCCGCCGGGGTGCCGGTCACGATCTTCGGCCCGGCCGCCGAGCTGGACGGGTTCGAGAACGTCGTGGACGCGCCGGTGGCGGTCACGAACGACGAGGACCCCGCGCACGGCGTGCGCTCGAAGCCGGAGTCCTCGATCGTGCAGGCCGCGAAGGCGGTGGCCGATGGGCGCGCCGGCGCCTTCGTCACGCCCGGCAACACCGGCGCCGCGCTGGCCGCGGGCCTCTTCCACCTCAAGCGCATCCGCGGGGTGCACCGCCCGGCGGTGGCGGTGCGGATCCCCGTCCCCGGCCGGCCGGTGCTGCTGCTGGACGCGGGGGCGAACGTCGAGTCGCGGCCCGAGTGGCTCGTGCAGTTCGCGCACATGGGCGCCGCCTACATGGAGGCCGTGCACGGGGTGGAGCGCGCCCGGGTGGGCCTCCTGTCGGTCGGCGAGGAGGCCAAGAAGGGCACCGAGGCGGTGGTGGAGGCCAACCGCGTGCTGTCGGAGGCGGCGCTCGACTTCGCCGGCAACGTGGAGGGGAACGACATCACCGCCGGCACCGTGGACGTGGTCGTGACCGACGGCTTCACCGGCAACGTGGCCCTGAAGGCGATCGAGGGCACCGCGACGACCGTGATGCGGACCGTGCGCGACACGGTGCGCTCGGGGGTGGTCTCGACGCTCGGCGGCCTGCTGATCAGGGGAAAGGTGGGCCGGCTGCGGGCGGAGTTCGACCAGGACGCCGTGGGGGCAGGGATCCTGCTCGGCCTGCGCGGGCTGGGGTTCGTCACGCATGGCAACGCCAGCGCGGCGGGGGTGGCCACCGCCGTGCGACTGGCCCAGCACGCGGCCGACGAGGGCGTGGTCGAGCGCACCCAGGCCGCGCTCGAGGCCAGCGGCGCCCTGGCCCCGGCCGCGTCCGCACCCGCTGTTAGCGTCGGAGACCGGTCATGACCAGGGAGGAGCTGTTCGAGCGGGTGAGGGATCACCTGGCCGCCGAGCTTGCGGTCGACCCGTCCGCGATCCGCGACGACACCCGCTTCAAGGAGGACCTGAACGCGGACTCCCTGCACCTGGTGGAGTTGATGGTGGAGCTCGAGGACGACTACGGCATCCGGGTCCCCGACGACGAGGCGGCGCGCATCAAGACGGTCGGCCAGGTGGTCGACTTCGTGGCCGCGCGTGCGCCCGAGAGAGCGTCCTGAGACCTGGACACGCTCAGGTCGCTGATGGAGGAGTTGCCCGAGGAGCTCGGGCGGCAGGCGCTCACCCACTCGTCGTGGGTCGAGCGGCGAACGGACTCGTACGAGCGCCTGGCCTTCCTCGGTGACGTGGTCCTGAGCCTCTCGATCTCCGACCACATCTACCCGCGCTTCTCGGAGTGGGGCGCGGGCCGGCTCACCAAGCTCCGCGCCCAGGCCGTGTCGCGCACCGCGTGCGCCGACGTGGCGCGCTCGATCGGCGTGCCGGAGCGGCTGCGGGCGGCCGCGCCCGACGGCGTGGGCAAGAACGCGGAGGTGCTCGTTGGCAGCGAGCGCATCCTGGCGTCCGTCTGCGAGGCGATCATCGGGGCCGTGTACCTCGCCTTCGGGATCGAGCGGGTCGCCCCGGCGGTGGTCGAGGCGTTCTCGGATCAGCTCGACGAGGCGCTCGACAGCCCGGTCGACTTCAAGTCGCTGCTCCAGGAGACCCTGGCCCGCCACTCCGAGGTCGTGACCTACAGGATCGCCGACGCCAGCGGCCCCGCGCACGACCGCAGCTTCGTGGCCGTGGCCGAGGTGGCCGGCGAGGAGGTCGGCCGCGGCGAGGGGAAGACCAAGAAGGCCGCGGAGCAGCAGGCGGCCGAGCAGGCCCTCGACCATGTGGCCGAGCACTGGCCCGACCCGGGGTCCTCGAGCTGATGCACCTCCGCTCGATCGCCGTCAAGGGCTTCAAGTCGTTCCCCGACCGGGTGCGGCTGGACTTCGCGCCCGGCGTGTCGGTGATCGTCGGCCCGAACGGCTCGGGCAAGTCGAACATCACCGACGCCGTCCTGTGGGCCCTCGGCGAGCAGAGCCCGCTGGCCGTGCGCGGCCAGACGATGCAGGACGTGATCTTCGCCGGCGGGCACGGGATCCCGTCGCGCAACGCCGCCGAGGTGGAGGTCGTGATCGACAACTCCGACGGCGCGTTCGAGTCCGAGTTCTCGGAGATCTCGATCGCGCGCCGGCTCGACCGCTCCGGCGACGGCGAGTACCGGCTGAACGGCGCGCGCTGCCGCCTGGCCGACGTGATCGAGGTGCTCTCCGACACCGGGCTCGGCAAGGAGATGCACTCGGTGGTCTCCCAGGGGCGGGTGGAGTCGATCGTGACCTCCAAGCCGCGCGACCGGCGCCTCCTGATCGAGGAGGCGGCCGGGCTCGGCAAGCACCGAAAGCGGCGCCGCCGCGCGCAGCTCAAGCTGGAGCGGACCCAGGACAACATTGCCCGGGCGCTGGACGTGGAGCGCGAGGCGCGCTCGCGGCTGCGGCCGCTGAAGCGCCAGGCCGAGGCGGCCGAGCTGCACGAGCGGCTGGAGCGCCAGACGCTGGAGGCGCGTTTTGCGCTGGGGCGCGATGCGGCCCGGGGCGCACG
>JALZEZ010000173.1 GCA_030861775.1 Actinomycetota bacterium | reverse complement strand
GGCCGTCGCCGGCGCCGGCCACCACGGCGCAGCCGCGGCGCCGCGGGTCGCCGTCGCGGGGCTCAGGCATCGGCCCCCCGCTCCGCCGTCACGCCGTCCGACCCCTTCAGCGTGCGCCGGATCAGGCCGGTCAGGACGCGCCCCGGCCCGACCTCCACGAAGCGGCTCACGCCCCGCTCCTTGATCCGCAGCACGATCTCGCGCCAGCGCACGCAATGCGTGAGGCTGTCCACGAGCTCCTTCGGTATGTCGTCGAACGGCTCCGCGGTCACGCACGAGTAGACGGGCAGCCGCGGTGGCGAGAAGTCGACCTTGCGCACCGCGCGCTGGAACGCCTCGACGGCCGGCTCCATCGCCGGCGAGTGGAGCGCGCCGCGAACCGGCAGGATCTTGGCCGCCACCCGCATGGACTTGGCCTCGTCGCGCGCCTCGGTGAGGACGGGTCGCGGTCCGGAGAGCACGACCTGCGCGGGGGCGTTGTCGTTCGCGACGGTCAGGCCCCAGCGCTCGGCGAACGGCTCGGCTTCGTCCAGGCCGAGCGCCACCGCCAGCATGCCGCCCTCCTCGGTCGCGGCGTCGGCGGCGAGCTGCATCAGGCGGGCGCGCGCCGCCACGAGCTCGAGCCCCTCCTCGACCGTCAGGCTGCCGGCCGCCACCAGTGCCGAGATCTCGCCCATCGAGTGGCCGGTCAGGCACTCGGCATCCGGGGCGCCGAGCTCGACCCAGGCCGCCACGCTCGCGCAGTACATCGCCGGCTGGAGGAAGCGGGTGCCCTGGTCGTAGCACTCGAACGGGTCGTCGCCGACGCAGCTCAGCGCCAGGTCCAGCAGGTGGGGACACGCGCGGCGGACCGACTCGCGCATGTCCGCCGTCTGACTGCCCTGGCCGGGGAACACGAACGCGGACATCCCCGCCGCCGGGGCGCGGCCGGCGCCCGTGCCCGTTGCCGGGCGCACCCGCTCGACCAGTGAGAGCGTCGTCGGCACGCGCCGGAGGCTGCCATCCGCGCGGCGCCAGGGCGAGGCCGCGCACCGGGATGGCCCCCCGAGCGGGGGGTACCCGCATCAGGCCGGGGGATCAGGCGATCAGACCGAGTCGCTGCGCCCGGACCACGGCCTCGGCGCGGTTGCGCGCGTTCATCTTGCGGTACAGCGCGGTGGTGTGGTCCTTGATCGTGTGCGGCGAGAGGTAGAGCGCGGTCGCGATCTCGTCGTTCGTCGCTCCGGTCGCGAGCAGGCAGAGCACCTCGCGCTCGCGGTCGGACACGATCGTCTGCGGCCGCTGCGACTCGGGCGGGAACACGGTCATCCCGATGCCGACCATCCGGGCGGCGCTGGCGATGTCGTCGCCGCTGCACGACTTCGAGACGAAGCCGGACGCCCCCACGGCCTTGGCGGCCTCCGGCGAGACGCTGCCGACGCCCGACATGAGCAGCACGCGAGTCTGCTCCGACTCCTCGCGCAGCCGCTCGCAGAGCTCGATACCGGACTCCTGGCCCAGGAAGAGGTCGATCAGGGCGACGTGCGGCCGGTAGCGCTTCGCCAGCTCGACCGCCTCGTCGCTCGAGGTGGCGGGCACGCAGCGCTCGACCCACGACTCGCTCGTGAACAGGACCCGGCACGCCCGGTGGACGAGGTCGTGGTCGTCCACCACGAGGACCCGCAGCCTGCGTTGCTCGGTCATAGGGCGACCTCCGCGCGGGCGACCGGGGGCGGCGGCCCCGTCGCCCCGGTCTCTTCCGCGGGAAGCACCAGCCGGACCTGCCAGCGGTCGCTCTCGCCGCGGCTGAACGCCACGACCGCTCCGTGCTGGAGCGCGTGCATGGACAGGAGGCGCAGCCCGATCCCGCCCGTTCCGCCGCGCCGGCCGAACCGGCGCCCGCCCGCGGCCGCGGCCGGCGTGGGGTCGTTCGCCACCTCGATCGTCACGGTCGCCGGCGCGTGCCGCACGCGTATCTCCAGCCCCCCGCCCCCGTGGGCGGTCGCGTTGTTGACCGCCTCCGACAGGAAGTGCTCCACCAGGGCGTGCGAGGCGGCTGGAAGGGAGTCTGCCCAGCCATCCTCGGCGTGCACCGCGACCGCGTCGCCGAGCTCGTCCGCGAGCCCTTCGAGGACCTCCGCCGGTGCCGGAGGCGAGCCCTCGGCCGCCGAGCCGAAGGACGGCTCGGAGAGGATCGCGCGCATCCTCGCCAGCGCATCCGCGAGATCGCGGGCGTACGCGTGCCGGCGCTCCGGGTCGAGTACGTCGCCGGTCTCGAGCCCGACGAGGACGCCGGACAGCGCGGGCATCACCCCGTCGTGAATCGCGCGAGCCAGCTCGAGCCGCTCGATCGGGCGGCGGGAGTCCTCGGGCGGGCCCGCGCCGGCACCCGACCCCCTCGAATCGGGGGTGCAGCGACCCTCGGCAACCCTCGTTCGGGGCCGCCGCGGCCAAGCGTCGTTATGCAGCGTGTCGAACACGCGACGTCTCCCCCCGGCTTCTCAGATGGGCTCACCGCGGTTGCGGCGAGCGGGAACGACTCTCGCACTTAGCGAGCATTTTCCCCTTTTCCTCGGGGGCACACACCCCCCGAACCGGGGGGTATATCCCCCGTCCGTCCAGCGCCGAGCAACCGGAAGGCGTTCGGATCGCGTTCGGAGCCGCGTGCGCCGGCGCCAAGCGGGTAGGAACCGGATACCCGAGACCGAGGAAACGAGCGATGAGCGGCCGCACCCCCGACGACCAACTCACCAAGTACCTGACCGACGTCCACTCGATCGAGGTCCAGGCCCTCGCGCAGCTCGAGGTGGCACCGAGGATCGCCGGGGCCACCCGCCTGGCCGAAGCCTTCGCGACGCACCTCGAGGAGACCCGCGAGCAGGAGCGGCTCATTCGCGACGCGCTGGCCGCGCGCGGTGCCGATACCTCGACGCTGAAGGACCTGGCCGGGCGGGTCGGAGGCTGGGCGATGATCGCGTTCGCGCGGCTCAACCCGGACACGCCCGGCAAGCTCACGGCGCACGCCTACTCCTACGAGCACATGGAGCTGGCCGCCTACGAGCTGCTCGCACGGGCAGCACGACGCGCTGGGGACGAGCCCGTCGTCGAGCTCGCGAACCGCATCGCCGCCGAGGAGCGCGCGATGGGCGAGCGGCTCGCGGCGGGGTTCGGCGAGGCGGTCGAGGCGTCGCTGCGCGAGAAGGACGACGACGGCATACGCGAGGAGCTCATCTCCTACCTGCGTGACGCACACGCGATCGAGGCCCAGGCGGTCCAGGTGCTGGAGGCCGGGCCGCGGATCGCCGGGTTCGACGAGCTCGCGGAGGTCTTCCGCGAACACCTCGAGGAGACGCGCGAACAGCAGCGCCAGGTGGAGGAGCGCCTGCGCGCGCACGACGCCGGACCGTCGCGCTTCCAGAACACCGCGATGCGCATCGGCGGCCTCAACATCGGAGCGTTCTTCGGGGCCCAGCCCGACACGCCGGCGAAGCTCGCGGGCTTCGCGTTCGCGTTCGAGCACCTCGAGATCGCGGCGTACGAGCTTCTGCGCCGGGTTGCGGAGCGCGCGGGCGACCGGGAGACGATTGCGACGGCGGAACGGATCCTGGTCGAGGAGCGCGCCGCGGCCGAGCGGATCGCCGGGACGTGGGACGCCGCGATCGACGCGGCCCTCGAGCAGGTTGGAGCGACGGACCGAGGGTGAGTCCGCGCCGCGCTGCAGGCGGGCGGCGGCTAGGCGCGACGAGTAGCCGCGAGCTCGATCCGGACGCAGTCCTCACGCGGCGGGTTCCTCTCGTCGTGAGCCCAGCCGGTCACGCCGTAGGCGTTGATCGTCAGGTGGTCCGGCGTGACGTCCAGGCGCAGGAAGCTCTTGAACATGGGCGGTTCGTCGCTGCAGAAGATCTCCGAGACGAGGGACTGGAGCGGCCCCGAGCGACGCAGCCTGCCGGCAAGCCACCGCCCCCCGGCCCGCGGCAGCAGCACCTGGGCGACGGCCCGCGTCCATCCGTCGACCCGCGCGTCGGCCGCGGACGCCCTGGCCAGGGCCGGCGGAGCGCACCCGTGCTCCCGGGCCTGGCGCACCATGCGCTCGTGCATGATCTTCGCCGCCTCGTCGGCGTCCAGGTCGGAGTCGCGACCGCGAGGTGGCACGAGTACGCGCCACGCCCCGACCGACACCAGTAGGTAGAAGCTCAGGAAGGCAGCCACCGCCAGGACGAGGAGCGCGACCTCGCTGAGGGCGATCCTCCACGCGTCCCCGTCCCATAGTTGCGCCAGCGCGCCGATCGCCAGCACGGGAACGGCCCAGATCGCCGCCCCGACCGCGGCCGCGCTCGCGCTGCGCGCTTGAAAGCGGATGAAGAAGCCGGCGCGCAGGAGCAACCCAAGCACGACGAACGTCGCCGCGGCGATCGCCGCGCGGCGAAGGTCCGACACGTCGTCCAGTACCGCGAACGCCGCGAGTCCCGCTGCGCCGAGACTCAGCATGACGACCCGTCCAGGGACCGACGCGTGCTTGACGACGCCCCACGCCGCCCCGAGGATCAGCAGGAGGACCGAAAGCGCGATCAGCATCCACTGCCACGAGCGGTCGTCGTCGACGGCGTAGAGGCCGGCGGCCACGAGGCCGGTCAGCAGCAGGCCCACCCACAGGCCACGCCGCAGCAGCCTGCCGTCCTGCCTCCGCTTGACGACGTACACGTAGCCGAGCATGCAGACGAGGCTCAGGGACCCGAGGCCGAGCAGTCCCCAGCGCCAGACCTCGTCGGGCAGGACGCGTCCGACGACGCCGACGAGTACGACGACGGTCGTCAGGACCGCCCAGCTCAGCGCCGCGCGGATCTTCGGCACGAGCCGCTTGCTGAAATGGGCAAGCGAGTCGCCGCGGAGCGGGTAGCAACGGAAGTCGTCCTCCGTCACCCGTGGGCAGTGCGCGCCCGCGGTGCCGCCAGCCGATCCGGGGAGCCTGACGTCCACGTGGGGAATCAGGTGCGTGGCAGCCAGGTACGCCCCGCCACCGCCGGAGACGATGTACTCGAAGTCCCGCCCGTCCGGGAACCCTCGCGAGGGTGGGAGCGCGACCGAGTAGCGCTGGTAGTTGTGGACGTCGCCCCCGATCGCGGCGACGTACCCGTGCTCAGGGGCGCGCACGATGTCGTCGACCGTCGGGCGCCCCGCCGGCGCCCGGTCCTCGCTCCACGCGATGGCGCACGGCCGGTGATCCCCGTTGACCAGCAGCGGCTTGCCCGTGAGCAAGAGCTTCGCGCCGGGGCGCTTCGACACCCTCAACAACCACTCGCCCTGCTCATGGTCGAGAGTGCCCGTGATGCCGGTGTCGATGCCCACGATCGTCAGCGACTTCGTCTCGATCACGAAGTAGGGGCCGCTCTGCGGGGCCTCAGGAGGGTCGTTCGACCACGGCGGCCGCGCGCTGCGCCACCCCTGAAGGCGGTCGCGCTCCGGCAGGCTTGGCCTGCGCCACAGCGTGCGGGCGATGATCTCGCGGAGCTTGAAGTCGCTCCACCGGAAGACCTCCTCGGGCAGCGGCTCGGCCCCGCAGAAGTGGTACATGAACCCGTTCAGCCCGTCGTACCAGTCGTGGTTGCCCGGCACGGCGTAGATCGGTTTCCCGTAGCCCTCGTACGGGACGTAGAAGCCGTTGACGTACTCGTTCACGTCACCCGCGGGGTAGATCACGTCGCTGCAGACGACCATGAACGCGGTGCTCTCACCCCGTTCCACGAGCGGCGCGACGACGGCGTACTGCGAGGCGTCCTGCTCGCCCGTATCGCCGAGCAGGAGGAAGCTGAACTCGCTCTCGTGTGAGTGTCGCGTGATCGCGAAGTCCGGTGGAACCCCGGCGGAGGCGCGCTGGCGAGCAACCCAGCGGTTGCGAAGGGGGGAGATGAAGTCGTGGACGTTGCGGGCGATGCGGTCGTTGAGCGACTCGGCGAGCGCACGCATCGTCAACCACGAGAAGCGCGTCCAGCGAACCCGGATCCGCCTTCCGAGCAGCCCGAGGTAGCTCCCCCTCCGCGTGGTGCGATCGCACCAGCCGGCGAACTTCTTCGAGCCGCGCGACCACCTGCCGTCGGCCGGCGGAATCGGAGGTCGGCGTCCCGTCACGGTGCGAGCATCGATTGCCCTCCCGCGCGACAGTAGATACAGCTCGGCGCCGGAACATCGGCCAGATGGGCGAGATCGCCGAACCGGAGGCCCCCGATCGGGGGCCGTGATCGGGCGGGGGGCCGCCGATTCGCGCAGACAGGGCGCCTCCCCCGGGGAGCGACCCCGGGGAGGATTGGCATTTCCCCCATCTGGCAGATGTTCTGAGGGCGGCCGCGACCTACGGTCTGGGGGGCCATGCAGGGGGATCAGGCCACGACGTTCACCGCTACGGCGGAGGCTGAGCTGCGGAGGTCCCGGGCTTACGACCCGTTCAGCTCGGCGGCCCTGTACTGGGCGATCACCGGTTGCGCCTGGGCGACGCTGGCCGTGGCGGAGGAACTACGGCGCAGGCGTGAGGGGACGGTCACGGCGGCGCAGAAGGCCGTGACCGCCCCTCCGCTGCGCTCGCGCGAGCGAGAGGTCCTGATGTTTCTCGCGAACGGCCGCACCAACGTGGAGATCGCCGAGAGCCTCGACCTCTCGCCCTACACCGTGAAGGACCACGTGACCTCGCTCTACCGGAAGCTCGGCGCCCGCAACCGTGCCGAGGCGGTGCGGCTGGCGCAGGAGCTCGGACTTCTGTGATGGGCCAGGCGACTAACCAAATCACCAGTAATCATCGATTGCGCAGCGCTATCCCCGGCCTTATCTTGCAATTCGCGTTTCGTGAGAGGATCTGTCCGACCGGCGGTTCTGTTGGGAGGCGGGCCGACGGGAGTTGCGGTGTCTGGGATCACGGCTGATAGTGCGAGTTCTGCGCTTCGCGCGGGAGCTCTGACGTTCCTGTTCAGCGACTTCGAGGACGCGGTGCGCCTGCGGGACGCCGCGCCCGACGCAATGGAGCAGGCCGTGGGCATCCACCGCGAGATCGTCTCGGAGGCGGCCGCGCGGGGCGGCGTTGAGCTCGCGGCGGAGGGCGCGGGGAGCGGAGCCGCCGTCACCTTTCGCTCTCCCGCCGACGCTCTGCGCGCGGCGCTGGAC